>NZ_JANSHN010000008.1:0-120630 GCF_047461655.1 Synechococcus sp. W55.1 | reverse complement strand
GCCAGGAACTTCTTGAGTTTTCTCTATCTCGTCAGTGCTCTCTTTTGGCTCAAATGAAAGATCAACACAACCTAGTGCTCCCACCGGATCCCCAGAGCGTTGACGAGGGTGTTAACAGGCCCGAGCCTTCTGCCGTTGTCGCTGTTGGCGTTCTAGAGCTTCAAACAGGGCTTGAAAATTGGCTTCGCCAAAGCCTGTGGCTCCACCCAATCGTTGGATGACCTCGAAAAAAAACGTGGGCCGACCAAACAGAGGCTGAGTGAAGGTTTGCAACAACAGGGGGGGGTGTGGGGAATCAGAAGCAGGCAAGGTGGCATCCAAAAGGAGCTGCTGCTCCACCAAGTCGTGCCAGGAGATGGCGGGGGGCAACCCACCAGAACGGAGTATTGCTCCAGAAGCCAGCTCCCTTGCCAGGTTTGTGTAATACTCCGACGGCACCTGCAGAAAGTTTACGCCCCCCTGTCGCAGCCGGCGCACACCGGCAACGATATCCGAGCTATGCAACGCCGCATGTTGCAGGCCGGGGCCACGATGGGCATCCAAAAACTCTTGAATCTGGGAAGCGGCACAGGTGGGCTCGTTGATGGCCAATTGGATCCCTGCTTCAGGATCTCCCACCACCACACTTTCTAGGCCGGAGTTGTCGGTGCGGATGCTGTAGCGATACAAAGGCCGCCAACCCAGCACCTGCCCATACCAATCCGCTGCCGCCTGCAGGGATCCCTGCTCCACGTTCAATACCAGGTGATCCCAGTGGGAAAACAGGTTCTCCTCAGCAGGGGCTGAATCGGGGATCCCTGAGCTGGGGATCAAAGAATGCCTGAGTCCATAAGGAGTGCGCAGGCACAGAGCAGGGCAGCCTTCGTCTTCTGCCGGGATCCACTCCACTTGGGCTCCTCGCCTCTGCAAAAGCTCTGCCAAGCCCAACAGCTCTTGCTCCTCCACCGCCAAGGCCACATCCACCACCCCAGGCGAATGTTGCTGCAAATAGCGATCCACCTCATCCCCGGCGTGAGCCGGCTGAGATAGGCGCAAGCGCAGGGATCCCTGACGCAGACAGAGGGTACTGCCGAGCTGTCCTTCCATTCGGAAGCCCCAAACCTGACAAAAGTGTTCCTGCCAACGGGGCAGATCCCAAAGATAGAAGTGCAGGTGATGGATCCCTTGGACGATTCGATTGGACTGGTTCATAGAGCAAGGCACTGCTAAGGCAAAGGCCGAGTATCCTGACGTTCTCACGGCAACAGACGACCTGGGCCGCCCTACCTCAGCATAGGCCCGCCATTTGCCGATGGAAAAGCGTAAAACAACATTAAGAAGGCATTAAGACAGTGTTAAAAAATAGGATAAAAATAAGATTAAAAAACCACGCGACCGAAAATATCCTCAGAGCGCAAGGGACTAAAATTGGATTAGGCGAGGTGTATTTAGAACGCCCAAAAAAGAAACAGAGGAGTTGCTAAAAGCCCTTCGTAGGATCCCTGGAAGCCTTGCAGAGATTGGGTAGTTCTTTGGCTCTTTTTTAAGCCTGCGTGGGGCAACTGCCGAGGTGTCACCTCGCCTTGTCGATAGATTATCAGGCGTAACAGCCGGGAGGATGGTTATGGTTGCCAGTGTGCAGCGTTCTGTAGTATCACCTACAGAATCGAAGGCGCAACCAAGGACGGGATCCAACGCAGACGGTCAAAGAATTTTGAGCGATTTTGCGCCGGGATCCTGGCAGCGCTGCATCGATGTCAGAGACTTTATTCAACGGAATTACACCCCCTACACCGGCGATGAAACCTTTTTAGCTGCAGCCACCGAGCGCACCCAGCGGCTGTGGGCCAAGGTCAAGGATTTGATGGCTCTGGAGCGAGAGCGAGGGATCCTGGACGCCGATACCGCCGTTCCCTCTACCATCACCAGCCACGCCCCTGGCTACATCGACCCAGAGTTGGAACAGATTGTGGGGCTGCAGACGGACAAGCCTCTAAAGCGGGCCATCATGCCCTTTGGCGGCATCCGCGTGGTGGAGTCTTCCCTCAAAGCCTATGGCTATGAGCTGGATCCGCGCACCAAGGAAATCTTCACCCAGTACCGCAAAACCCACAACGACGGCGTTTTCGATGCCTACACCGAAGAGATGCGCCGCTGCCGCCGCTCTGGGATCATCACCGGCCTGCCGGATGCCTACGGTCGGGGTCGCATCATCGGGGACTACCGGCGGGTGGCCCTCTACGGGGTGGATCGGCTCATCGAAGACAAGCAGGCCCAAAAAGCCAGCCTAGACCTGGACACGATGGACGAAGAGACCATCCGCCTGCGGGAGGAGCTCTCCGAGCAGATCAAAGCCCTGCAAGAGCTGAAAGAGATGGGATCCCGCTACGGGTTTGACCTGGGCCGTCCGGCGGCCAACGCCCGCGAAGCCATCCAATGGCTGTACCTGGCCTACTTGGCAGCGGTCAAGGAGCAAAACGGGGCAGCCATGTCCTTGGGGCGGGTGTCCACCTTCTTGGACATCTACATCGAGCGGGATCTGCAGGCCGCGATCCTCACCGAGGAAGAGGCCCAGGAGCTCATTGACCACTTTGTTATGAAGCTGCGCATGGTCAGGTTTTTGCGCACGCCCGAGTACAACGAGCTATTCAGCGGGGATCCCACCTGGGTTACCGAGTGCATCGGCGGCATGGGCCTGGATGGGCGGCCTTTGGTTACCAAAACCAGCTTCCGCATGCTGCATACCCTCTACAACCTTGGCCCAGCGCCCGAGCCCAACTTGACCGTGCTCTGGTCGGAGCGGCTGCCGGAAGCCTTCAAGCGCTACTGCGCCAAGGTCTCCATTGAAACCAGCTCCATCCAGTACGAAAACGACGACTTGATGCGCCCCTACTGGGGGGATGACTACGGCATCGCCTGCTGTGTGTCGGCCATGCGCATCGGCAAGCAGATGCAGTTTTTTGGAGCGCGGGTGAACTTGGCCAAGTGCCTGCTCTATGCCATCAACGGCGGTCGGGATGAGATCTCCGGCGAGCAGGTGGCTCCTGCTTTCGCCCCCATCACCGCCGATGTCCTGGACTACGACGAGGTGTGGCCGCGCATGGCGCAGATGATGGCCTGGCTGGCCAAAACCTACGTCAACACCATGAACATCATCCACTACATGCACGACAAGTACTGCTACGAGCGCCTGGAGATGGCCCTGCACGACCGGGACATCCTGCGCACGATGGCCTTTGGGCTGGCCGGCCTGTCGGTAACTGCCGACTCCCTGTCTGCCATCAAATACGCGCGGGTACGGGCCATCCGGGATGAGCGGGGCCTAGTGGTGGATTACGCGGTGGAGGGCGACTTCCCCAAATACGGCAACAACGACGACCGAGTTGACTCCATTGCGGTGCAACTGGTGCAGACCTTCATGGCGGAGCTGCGCAAGCACAAGACCTACCGCAATGCGGTGCCCACCCAGTCCATCCTCACCATCACCTCCAACGTGGTCTACGGCAAGAAAACCGGCAATACTCCCGATGGGCGGCGAGCGGGCGAACCCTTTGCCCCAGGGGCCAACCCCATGCATGGCCGGGATAGCAAAGGAGCGGTGGCGTCGCTAGCTTCGGTGGCCAAGCTGCCCTATGCCGACGCTCTGGATGGGATCTCCAATACCTTTTCTATTGTGCCCGCCGCTCTAGGCCGCACCGAAGAGGAGCGGGTCACCAACTTGGTGGGGCTGCTGGATGGCTATGTGCGGGATGGGGGCTTTCACCTAAATGTGAACGTCTTCAACCGCGAAACGCTGCTGGATGCCATGGAGCATCCCGAACTCTATCCCCAGCTCACCATCCGGGTTTCCGGCTATGCGGTGAACTTCATCAAGCTCACCCGCGAGCAGCAACTGGATGTCGTTAACCGCACGTTCCATCAACACTGCTAAAAACAAGGCCGGGGATCCCTGAAGTCCGCCCACACCAGGGTCGAGGGAAGGGATCCCCCATCGATAACCGAGGAGGCCCGATGATCATGACTGTTTGTAGCGCTGCGGATCTGGTCAGCCAGTATGCCTCAGGACGGCGCGATTTTCGGGAGATCGATTTGCAAGGGGCTAACCTGCAGGGGATCCATTTGGCCGGTGCCGATCTCAGCTATGCCGACTTCGGCGGAGCCAACTTGGCGGGGGCTAATTTGCGGGGGTGCGATCTCAGTTTTGCCGACTTCAGCGGAGCCAACCTATTGGGAGCCGATCTGCGGGGATGTCTCCTCTTTGGCAGCGATTTTCGAGAGGCCCTCTTAGAAGGCGCCCTGCTGGATCACGCAGATGTCGATGCCTATACCCATTTCCCGAAGGATTTCGATCCCAAGGCCCACCGCCTGCACGGCATCGCGGTGGATACTTCTGTGCAGGGCCCACGTAACCCATCGGCTTGAGCTACGCGGGATCTAAAAAATCTAGCCCCGACCTCATCTAAAGGGAAATGGAAACTGTGTTCTATTTAACCCAAGGTAGCAATTTGGAAGAAAACCTCAAGATTGGTTGATATTTTGCAAAAGTCATCCAGGATAGAAGTGAAGTATGGATACCGTTGTCAAGTACCCCCAGCCGAAGCGGGGGGCTTGTGGGAGTAAGGCCCAGCCAGCCTGAAACCCCAAGGGTAACGAAAGACTAGCCTGCCCAAGCAACCCAGTAACGGGGGGCGTTTGAAGGGAGCTAAACCAACTGGACGTGGCAGTCCGCAGTACGTAGCAAATGCTTCCCTAGTTTGCTACTTCTACGTTGGTTAGTGGCGAAGGGATGTATACACTCCGCAAGGAGACTTACCGTATGTTCGTGCCTATAGTCGATTGCAACCAAAAGCCGTTGATGCCGACTACGCCTAGTCGAGCGAGGTGGTGGATCAAAACCGGGAAAAGGCTAACTCAATCTGCAAGGAAACAAGACGTAATACCTCTGAGTTTTTGTTCTTGGAGGTTCTATTGTGGAAACAACAAATAAAGCCGCCCTGTCGCGTCAGCGGGCCGTAGGCCTTAAGGGCGGGGTTTCAGACCCAGTTTTTTTCGATGAAAACCATGACGTCAATTGCTGGGCGCATTCACTCGGTGGAAACCTGTGGCACCGTCGATGGGCCAGGAATCCGCTTCGTAATTTTTACACAGGGTTGTCCACTTCGCTGTTTGTATTGCCACAACCCCGACTGTCGGGATCCGCAGGCGGGACAGCTTGTTACGGTTGAGTCTTTGATTGCCGAGATCCAACGCTACAGGAATTACTTGCGAGCGGGGGGAGTTACGGTTACCGGGGGAGAGCCTTTGCTGCAACCTGACTTCGTGGCCGAGATCTTCCGTCGCTGCCATGAGTTGGGCTTGCACACGGCTTTGGATACCTCTGGCTATGTTCAACTGGAAGCGGCAAAACCTGTGTTGGATCATACAGATTTGGTGTTGCTCGATATCAAGTCTTATCTGCCGGAGCTGTATCGAAAGGTCACCGGTGTTTCGCTAGAACCCACTCTTAATCTGGCCCGCTATTTAGACCAGATCCACAAGCCCACCTGGATTCGTTTTGTACTTGTTCCGGGGCTGACAGATCCCGAAGAAAACATAAAGGGTTTGGCTCAGTTTGTGGCGACGCTTTCTAACGTTGAGCGGGTAGAAGTTTTGCCCTTTCACAAGATGGGGGAATACAAATGGCAGCAATTGGGATTGCCTTACACCCTCGCCGATGTCAATCCACCCACACCCGAACAGGTGAATCATGCCTTACAGATCTTTCGTGCCCATGGATTGGTGGCTGTTTGACCGTTCTGCAGTTTCAGCTTGGGTCAGCATAGCCAGGTCATGCTCAGATCCGAAGGGATCCCCAGTTGATCTCAAAGACCTCTGAACCATCTCCAGACCAGCCCTGAGTTGACCGGAATCCAAGTTGATCCCCAGGTTAGCTTTGCCGACTCCCAATGAACTGAAGAATACCCTAAGAGGAGGGATCCCCAATGGAAGTTTGCGTCACCTACCGCGATGGCGTTCAGTTTCAAGCAGAAAGTCGAGGGCACCGCATTCTCAGCGATCAGCCTTTGGACAACCACGGTCGAGATCAGGGAATGACGCCGCCGGAATGGTTTTTGGCTTCTCTGGGTGCCTGTGTTGGTTTTTATGCCGTCAAATATCTGGAAGCGCGACAGTTGGATCCCAGTGGGTTGGCTGTGGTGGTCACGGCGGAGAAAGTTGAGCATCCGGCTCGCCTAGACAACATTCGCATCCAAGTCAAAATCGGGATCCCGCTGGACGAAAGGCATCAAAAGGGTCTGGAAAAAACAGTTGATGCCTGCATCATTCACAATACGCTTACCCATCCCCCCACCTTGACCACCGAAATCCAAGTTCCTGCTCCTGTTGGCGTCTAGCTTGCTATAAGGACTCCGTCCTGCTGACGCAATCGGTTACGCAGCGATTTCAGCCAAATATCTGATTGTCGATTATTCCCATTGTCTAAGTCTTGATGAGGTTTTGGAGGGATCCACCGATGCCAGTAACCAATCTAGCCGAGCTGGAAACCTTGATCCAGCAGGTGAAGGCTGCCCAAGCTGAATATGCAACTTTCACCCAAGAACAGGTAGACCGGATTTTTCACAAAGCCGCTCTGGCTGCCAACAACGAACGGATCCCGTTGGCCAAGCTGGCGGTACAGGAAACCGGCATGGGCATTGTGGAAGACAAGGTGATCAAAAATCACTTTGCCTCAGAATACATTTACAACAAATACAAACACGAAAAGACCTGTGGAGTCATCGAGCGGGATGAGAGTTTTGGCTACGAGAGAATTGCTGAACCGGTGGGTCTTTTGGCAGGTATTGTGCCGGTAACCAACCCTACCTCGACGACCATTTTCAAGGCTCTGATCACCCTAAAAACCCGCAACGGCATTATCTTTTCTCCCCACCCGCGGGCTAAACAATGCACCATTGCCGCGGCCAAAGTGGTCAGAGAAGCTGCCGAGGCAGCGGGCGCTCCTGTGGGGTTGATCGGCTGGATCGACGAGCCCACCATCGAGCTTTCTCAGGCCTTAATGCAGCATCCTGAGGTGAAGCTGATCTTGGCTACCGGCGGGCCTGGCATGGTCAAAGCGGCCTATTCTTCGGGCCACCCGTCTTTGGGGGTGGGAGCGGGCAATACCCCGGCAGTGATCGATGCCAGTGCCGACATCCCCACAGCCGTCAGCTCGATTCTGTTGAGCAAGACCTTCGACAACGGCATGATCTGTGCCTCAGAACAGGCAGTGGTGGTGGTGGATGCCATCTACGAGCAGGTCAAGGCCGAGTTTCGCCATCGGGGGGCCTACATTTTGGATCTGGAACAAACCGAAGCAGTGCGCCGCATCCTTCTCAAAGACGGTCGCCTCAATCCGGCCATTGTGGGCCAGTCGGTGCAGACCATCGCTGCCCTGGCCGGTATCCAGGTACCCGAAGGCACCAAACTGCTGATTGGGGAAGTGGAGAAGGTGGGGCCGGAGGAGCCCTTCTCCTACGAAAAATTGGCCCCTGTTCTGGCCCTCTACCGAGCCAAGGATTTTCACGCTGCTGTGGAAGTGGCCGTTCAACTGGTCAATTTCGGGGGCAGGGGGCATACCTCTGTTTTGTACACAGATCCCGCCAATCGAGACGATATTGCCTACTTTGAGAATGCCCTACAAACGGCGCGAGTGTTGATCAATACTCCCTCTTCCCAGGGGGCAATCGGGGATCTCTACAACTTCAAGCTGGATCCCTCTCTGACCTTGGGCTGTGGCACTTGGGGGGGCAACTCTGTCTCCGACAATGTGGGGCCGCATCACCTGCTCAACCTCAAAACCGTGACCCAACGCCGGGAAAACATGCTCTGGTTTCGGATCCCGCCCAAGATTTACTTCAAGCCCGGATGTCTACCCATTGCTCTGCGGGAATTGGCCGGCAAAAAACGCGCCTTTTTGGTGACCGATAAGCCGCTCTTTGAACTGGGCATGTTGCATCCCATCACCCAGGTTTTGGATGAGATTCGCGTGAGCTGGGATGTGTACCACGATGTAGAGCCGGATCCCACCCTCAGCAACGTCAATCGCGGTCTGGAGCAGTTGCGCCAGTTTCAACCGGATGTGATCATCGCGGTCGGCGGGGGATCCCCGATGGATGCGGCCAAGGTGATGTGGCTGATGTACGAGCAGCCCCAGGTGGAGTTTGATGGCTTGGCGATGCGCTTTATGGACATCCGCAAGCGGGTTTACGAGCTGCCGCCACTGGGGCAAAAAGCTCAGCTCATCTGCATCCCCACCACTTCCGGCACGGGATCCGAGGTGACGCCCTTTGCCGTAGTGACCGATGACCGGGTGGGGATCAAATACCCCCTGGCGGACTACGCCCTCACCCCCACCATGGCCATTGTGGATCCGGATCTCACCTTAAAGATGCCCAAGAAGCTAACGGCTTACGGCGGCATCGATGCCCTCACCCATGCTCTGGAAGCCTATGTGTCGGTGATGGCCAGCGACTTTACCGATGGGCTGGCCCTGCAGGCCATCAAGCTCCTGATGACCTACCTGCCGCGGGCCTACGAGAAGGGCGCCGAGGATCCCGAAGCGCGGGAAAAAGTCCACTACGCCGCCACCATTGCCGGCATGGCCTTTGCCAACGCCTTTTTGGGGGTGTGCCACTCCCTGGCCCACAAGCTGGGATCCACCTTCCATCTGCCCCACGGCCTGGCCAATGCCCTGATGATTACCCACGTCATCCGCTACAACGCCACCGACGCCCCCTTTAAGCAGGCCATTTTTCCCCAATACCGCTATCCCAACGCCAAGCACCGCTACGCTGAAATTGCCGATTACCTGCAGTTGGGCGGGGCGGAGTCCTCTGACGATGAAAAGGTCATGCGCCTCATCGAGGCCATCGAAGAACTCAAGCGGAAACTGGGGATCCCGGCCACCATTCGCGAGGCCCTGGGGGAGAAAGAGCGGGAGTTTTACGACCGTCTGGAGGCGATGGCGGAGCAAGCCTTTGACGACCAATGCACCGGCGCCAACCCCCGCTATCCCCTCATTCAAGACATGAAGGAGCTGTACGTTTTGGCCTATCGGGGCTGCCGGGTGGATTCTGCCCTCTACCACCAGCCGGAACCAGTGTTGGCCTAAGGAGTAGGGTATGTGGCAACGACTGGATCCCAGTGTGGATATCTGGAGGGCCCGATCCCATCCCCTGAATCCCATTTTTCTGCCCCGTTCGGTGGCGGTGGTGGGGGCCACGGAGCGGGAGGGCAGCGTGGGGCGGACGGTGTTGTGGAACCTCATTAGCCACCCCTTTGGCGGCACGGTTTACCCGGTCAATCCCAAGCGGCACCAGGTGTTGGGGATCCGGGCCTACGAGCGGCTGTCCGCTCTGCCGGAGCCGGTGGATCTGGCCATTATCGCCATTCCGGCAGCGGGGGTGCCCAAGGTGGTGCAGGAGTGCGTAGAAGCCGGGGTCAAGGGCGCCATTGTTCTTTCAGCAGGCTTCAAGGAAACGGGCCCTGCTGGCTGGGAGCTGGAGAAGCAAATTCAGCAGACTATCCAATCGCGTCAGCGGGACGGAGTCCTTGGGAAGCTGCGCTTGATTGGCCCCAACTGCCTAGGGATCCAAAACCCCCACACGGGCTTAAACGCCACCTTTGCTGCCCAGATGGCCCGGCCCGGCAATGTGGGCTTCATCAGCCAAAGTGGGGCCCTGTGCACCTCGATCCTGGACTGGAGCCTGCAGGAAAATGTGGGCTTCAGTGCCTTTATCTCTCTGGGATCCATGCTGGATGTGGGCTGGGGAGATCTGATTGACTACCTGGGCGAGGATCCCCACACCCATAGCATCGTCCTATACATGGAATCCATCGGGGATGCTCGCTCTTTTTTGTCGGCGGCCCGCGAAGTGGCCCTGAGCAAGCCCATTATTGCCATCAAGGCCGGACGCACCCAAGCGGCGGCCCAGGCAGCGGCTTCCCACACGGGATCCCTTACTGGCAGCGATGCGGTTTTGGATGCGGCCTTCCGCCGTTGCGGCGTGCTGCGGGTGGATCACATTGAAGATCTCTTCGACCTGGCGGAGGTGCTGGCCAAACAGCCCCGTCCTCAGGGCCCTCACCTGACCATCCTCACCAATGCCGGCGGGCCAGGGGTGCTGGCCACCGATGCCCTCATTCGCGCCGGGGGATCCCTGGCCGAGCTTTCTCCCCAAACCCTGGAGCAGCTTGAGCGGATCTTGCCCCCCCACTGGAGCCACGGCAATCCCATTGACATTTTGGGGGATGCCGATCCGGAGCGCTTTGCCCAAGTTTTGGAAGTGGTGTTGCAAGATCCCGGCAGCCAGGGTTGCCTGGTCATCCTCACCCCCCAAGCCATGACGGATCCCACGGCCACTGCCGAGAAAGTGGTGGAGACCTGGCGGCGCAGTGGATCCCGGCAGCCCATTCTGGCCAGTTGGATGGGGGGAGCTGGCGTGGATGTCGGCGAGCAGATCCTCAACCAGGCCGGGATCCCTACCTATCGCTACCCGGATCAAGCGGCGCGGGTGTTCGGCTATTTGTGGCGATTTAGCTACAACCTCAAGGCCCTCTACGAGACCCCCACTCTGCCCCCTTCAACAGCGGTAGAGCGCGACAAGGTGCAGCAAACCTTTAGCCAAGCTCGGCGGGAAGGTCGAACGCTTCTAACCGAGGCGGAGTCCAAAGAGATCCTGGCCGCCTACGGGATCCCGGTGGTGCCGACGCGGGTGGCTGAGAGTCCCGAAGCGGCGGTGGAAGCTGCCGAGGCTATGGGCTACCCGGTGGTGGTGAAACTCTACTCCCACACCCTCACCCACAAGACCGAGGTGGGTGGCGTGCAGCTCAACCTGCCCGATGCCGAGGCGGTGCGGCGGGCTTTTGGGCAAATTTACCGCAACGTTACCGAAAAAGCGGGGCCCGAGCACTTCCAGGGGGTCACGGTGCAGCCCTTTGTGGCAGCGGGACAAAGTCCTTTGGTGGGCACGGATGGCTACGAGCTGATCTTGGGCAGCAGCCAGGATCCCCAATTTGGGCCGGTGTTGCTGTTTGGCAGTGGCGGACAACTGGTGGAGGTGTTTCAAGATCGCTCCATCGGCCTTCCCCCCCTCAACACCACCTTGGCCCGGCGTCTGATGGAAAACACCCTCATCTACAAAGCCCTCAAGGGGGTGCGGGGACGCCCAGCCGTCGATCTGGAGGCCCTAGAACAGCTCTTGGTGCGTTTTAGCCAACTGGTGGCCGAACAGCAGGACATCCGAGAAATTGACATCAACCCGCTGCTGGCTTCTGCCAAGGGGTTGGTGGCCCTCGATGCCCGCGTTATTTTGCGAACGGAGCAGGATCCCCAGGTGCCTTTGGCCATCCGCCCCTACCCCACCCAGTACATCTGGCCCTTCCGGGACGGCATCACCATCCGCCCCATCCGCCCCGAAGATGAGCCTCTGGTGATCGATTTTCACCGCCACGTCTCTGATTACAGCGTCTATCTGCGCTACTTCCACCCGATCAAATACAGCGCCCGTATCGCCCATGAGCGCCTCACCCGCATTTGCTTTAACGACTACGACCGCGAGATCGCCCTGGTGGCCGAAAAACAGGAGCCAAAAGCCAACCGCGCCAGCGGGACGAAGTCCTTAATCCTCGGCATCAGCCGCCTCTCCAGAAAACATGGCTTTCCCCAAGAAGCAGAGTTTGCCATGCTGGTGGCGGATCCCTACCAACGGCAAGGGATTGGCACAGAGCTGTTGACCCGCCTCATTCAGGTGGCCCGCTGCGAAGGGATCCAGCACCTCACCGGCGAGGTTCTTTGCGAAAACGAGGCGATGCGCCGCCTGTGTCAGCGGCTGGGGTTTCAGTTGCGCCCTTCTCCAGAGGATCCTGGCATTCTCAAGGCCACGCTGGATCTCGCTGTCGATGCGGCGATCCCCACCCCCTGTCCTGCCTAGGGATCCTTAAATAAAAACGGTTTGCCGACCGGCTTACCGTAGAATAGGAACAAGGGCCTGCTCCTTCCGCCTACAGCAAGCGGAGCCCCTCTGTCGGAGAGAGGCTGGGGGCGAGGGCGGCCCGAGGTTTTGAGGACGGCTATGGAGGTTACAAAGACAGGCGGGATCCAGAGGCTGCTGGCGAGCGGGGGACGGTGGCTGGGGATGGGATCCCTGCTGCTCTGCCTTCTGCTTGGCCTTGGCGGCTGTGGCCGAGGGGGGGGATTGCAGGGGGAAGTCAGGATCCTCCTCGCTTCTTTTGCGGTGACGCGGGATGCCTACCGGCAGATCATCCCTGCTTTTGAGGCCGATTGGCTGGCGAAAACGGGGCAACGGGTGCGCGTAGAAAGCAGCTACGGCGGCTCAGCAACGCAATCGCGGGCGGTCATCGACGGGCTGGATGCCGATGTGGTGGCCTTGGCTCTGGCCCTGGATGTGGAGCGCATCGTGGCTGCCGGTCTCATTCAGCCGGGGTGGGAAGCCCGCACCCCCAACCAAGGGATCGTCACCCGCTCGGTGGCGGTGATTGTGACGCGGGAAGGCAACCCCCAGGGGATCCGCTCTTGGCCGGATCTGGCTCGGCCAGGCTTGCAGGTGGTTACCGCCAACCCCAAAACCTCAGGGGGGGCTCGCTGGAACTTTTTAGCCCTCTGGAGCGCTGTCCCTGAACCTCAGGCCCTGGCCTTCACCACCCAGGTCTACAAAAATGTCCGTATTTTGCCGCGGGACTCGCGGGAGGCCACCGATGTTTTTTTCCAGAAAGGGCAAGGGGATGCCCTGATTACCTACGAACATGAGGTGATCCTGGCGGGCTTGCGCGGCCAATCCCTGTCCTATGTGGTGCCCGACCCCAACATTTCCATCGACAACCCCGTAGCCGTGGTGGATGCCAATGTGGATCGCAAAGGTACCCGTGCCGTGGCCGAAGCCTTTGTGGACTACCTATTCACCCCAGAAGCGCAGCGGGCCTTTGCCGAGGTGGGCTTTCGCCCGGTGGAGCCGACGGTGGCCCAAGAGTTTGCCTGGCGGTACCCTCCTGTTGAGAAGCTGGTTACCGTCGCCGACCTGGGAGGCTGGGAGGTTGTCCAAAACCGCTTTTTTGCCGATGGGGCCTTGTTTGACCGCATCCAAGCCCAGTTTTGACGCTCATCCCGCTAACGCAAAGCAAGTAGCAGGAGATTCCCCCTTCACCGAGTCTTGACCCGATGCCCTAGAGGACATCCCCGCCAGAACCTCTCCAGGGGCCTTTGAGGACTTCGTCCCCCTGGCGAGCACCTCACCGCGCTCCCCAACCCGATCCCGCAGCACCATCCCACCGGCAACATCCCTGGGCAGCCAACAGCCACAAGAGCACTCATACCAGCGGGTTCTCAGCGCCTCACCCCACGCCGGACACTCCTGAGAGGTGCCTGCCGCCCTCTCTCTGGCTCCAGCCTTGCCCCGCTTGAACCCAACCCAGGGCAGCGCCGAGTTCAGGAACTGCCCATGACCGGCCTCCACCATAGGCTTGCCCAGCACCCTGCGCCTTGAGGGTGGACTCATGGTCAGGGTTGTGATGGGCGCGTTGTGTATCACCACCTGCTGCCTGCCTTCCTGTGGCGGTGCGCCTTTGTCGGTCATCACACAAAAGCCATAGGCTGAGCAGCCAGCGGAGATGGAGGGATTGTTCTTTCTGCTGGCTCGCTGCTTCACCACCCCTGCTGCACGCGAAGCACTGCAATGAATCTGGGTAGAGATTTGCACCTCAATCCTCGCAGTATCCTGCAAACTGGAGGTGTTGCCCCCGCCAGCTAAAATCTCAAGACGGTTCTCGCTGCCTTCACGGATGAAGACTCTGGGAGGTTTTCCAAAAGCGACGGAAAGTGCCCTTGAGGGGAAAGGTTGCCATTTTTTTCCTGGCCCAGCTTGCCATGCCGACCGTCAACTATCTGCGCATCAGCTTGATCGATCGCTGCAATTTCCGCTGCCAGTACTGCATGCCCGACGAGGCAGAGTTGGCCTGGCTGCAAGCCCCAGAGCGCTTGACTGATGAGGAAATCCTTACGCTGGTTCAAGAGGTGTTTTTGCCCTTGGGGATCGATTGCTTTCGCCTCACCGGCGGCGAACCCCTGCTGAGGCCGGGGCTGGAGTATCTCATCCGGGCCCTGTGCAGCCTGCCTGGGGTGAGAGATGTGTCCCTTACCACCAACGGCTTCAACCTCAGCCAAAAGGCCCAACTCCTCTATGAAGCGGGGCTGCGCCGCATCAACATCAGCTTCGATTCCCTCAACCCCGAGACCTTTCGGCTGATCACAGGGCGGGATCGCTGGCAGCAGGTCTGGGCCGGGATCCAAGTTGCCCACCAAGTGGGGTTTGATCCCCTCAAGTTGAATGTGGTGGTGATCCCTGGGCTCAACGAATCGGAAGTGGAAGATCTGGCTGCCCTTACTCTGGAGCGACAATGGCATGTGCGCTTCATCGAGTTTATGCCCATTGGCAATGCCGCCCTCTTTCAGCAGGCCGGCTGGGTGGAGTCTGAGGTGCTGCGACAGCGAATTCGCGCTCGCTTTGGCCTGGAACCTGGGTTTGTGGCCGGCAATGGGCCGGCGGATGTGTTTCGAATCCCGGGGGCAAAAGGCACCTTGGGCTTTATCAGCCAGATGTCGGAGTGCTTTTGTGATCGATGCAACCGCATGCGGCTATCCAGCGACGGTTGGCTGCGCCCTTGCCTGCTCAACGAATCCGGCCAAATCAACCTGCGGGATCCGCTGCGAGCTGGGATCCCTGCCGAAAGGCTAAGACAGCAGGTGCGAGAACTGCTGGACATCAAGCCGGATATCAACTTCAAAGGGCGGGACACCGGCAGCCAGGGATCCTACCGGCGCACCATGTCTCAGATTGGCGGCTAGCGGGGATAAGGGATCCGCAAAAGCTGGTTGACCGGTGGGTGGGCCACCTGCAACTGTTTCCCATCCGGCCACTGGATCTGGATTTCCTTGACCCCTGTTTCGGATCCCAGGCCAAAGTGGGCCACCGGCTCCATCTGACAGAGGTAGCCGCTGCCGGCGTCGATGGCCTGGATCTGGGTACGGGTGGAGGTGAGCAGCCTTACCAACGCGCCGCGGGCCGGGGCTCCCTGGCGGGTGAGGGGCAGAACCCTCAGCCAGTTGTTGGCATTGGCCTGAGGGCGATAGAAGCTGAGAGGCTGGGCGCCAGACTCCCCATGGGCAATCAACAATTCTAGACGACCGTCCCCATCCACATCGGCCACCGCTGCTCCTGTCCCCAATCCCTGCGGCTCGGCAGCATCTCCAATGTCAATGGCCTGCCAACGGCCGGAGCGCCAAGCAAACAGGCGGTTGGGCTCGCCGATGTTGTTGAAAAACAGCTCTGGGTAGCCGTCGTTGTCGAAGTCGGCAGCAATGACCGTGCGAATGCGAGAGGGCCTGGCCAGCTCAGGGGGGGCTACATCCTTAAAAAAACCGCTGGGGGTCTGGATCCAGAGGCGATGGGGGCCTTCCCAGTTGCCGTAGAGCAAATCCAGCCGTCCATCCCCATCCAGATCCACCGCCGCCACGCCACGTCCGTGCTCGTCCGGATCCGCCAGGCCCACCTCAGCGGCAATCTCTTCAAAGGTGCCATCTCCCCGGTTGCGAAACAGAAAGTTAGGTCCCTGCTCATTGACGGCAAAAATGTCCATCCGCTGCGAGACCAAGGGCAAGGCCACCAGACCCCGCCCGCCCGTCACCCGATTCAATCCCGCTTCCGGCGCTACATCGGCGATCATCTGGTTGGAGGCCAGCTCATACAGGCGCATGGGGCCGCCGTAGTTGGCCACGAAAAATCCATAGCGCCCCTGGCCGAGACGATCCACACAGGCTACAGAGCGACCTGCCGTCAAGTTGAGGGCATCTTGGTTTTGCGGCAGGGAGAACAGATCCACCCAGGCGGATCCCTGCCAGTCGAAGAGGCGATCCCCAAAGCGCTTGCGCCCGCCGAAGGTATCGGTGTTCAAGACATAAAGTTCTTCCTGCCCGTCCCCGTCAAAGTCGGCAGCAGCCACCCCAATTGCCATGCGCCCTGCATCGGCCAGGGTGTCGTCTGCTTGATCCACCAGGGCTTGCCCATCCCACTTCAAGACCCGATTCGAGCCACGGAACCCGCACACGAACAGCTCAAAGGCCCCATCCCGATCCAAATCGCAGGCGGCAACCCCATAGAAAAGGGCAGGTGGGTTGAAGCGGATCTGCGAGCTGCAATCTTGAAACATGGGGATCTCATCAGAGAGCAACAGGAACTGGTGGAGCTTCCAGCTCTGATGGTATGCTGGATCTTCGCCGAAACTTCCCTTTCAACCATGCCACGCATCAAATCTGCCATCAAGCGCGTTCAGATCGCAGAGCGGAATCGGCTGCGCAACAAAGCCACCAAAGCAATGGTGCGCGCTCTGATGAAGAAAGTGATCTCCCTCTCGGCTGCCTACGCTGCCAACCCACAGCAAGAAACTCTGCAGGAAATCCAGGCGGCGATGAGTGCTGCTTTCAGCCGCATTGATAAAGCTGCCAAAACCGGCGTTCTGCACAAAAACACAGCCGCTCGTCGTAAGGCTCGGCTGGCCCGAATTGTGAAGCTATCTGTGGCTTCCTCGGAAAAATCCCAGGCTGAGGCTTTGGGTGGGCGTGATTGACTTCTCCTGCTGCTTCGGAAGTGGTGCTTGTGCGGGATTTCAGCCGCACGCAAACGAGATTTTGCCTCAATGCCGGCAGGGATCCCAAGTAGCAGCCAAAACCTAATCTTGAGTATCCAACCTGCGCACCAACCAGCGCCGCAGCGGATGCCACACCGGCAAGGATAGGATCCAGCGGGATTGCTGCTCCAGCATGAGACGCTCCACCGGATACAGGCCGAACAGCTCATAGCGGCTTTGGGCAATCAGGATCCCCATCGTGAAGCTGACACAGAGCAACAACCCCAAAGTCGGCCATCCTGGGCGGTGAAACAAGGCATATCGCAGGCCCGTCCAAGTAAAGTAATCCCACAGGCGGGCTATATCCGCTCGCAAAGCCCAAAGGCTAGGGATCCCGACTACCAGCCACAGCAGGCCCAGAAAGATGAAGCTACCACCGTGATAGAGGCGCAACAGGCGCTTGGCTGCCGGAGACAGGGATTGAGTGCCGGAAGAAGCTTTCTTTCGCCCAACTGAGCCAGGATCAGGGAGCAATGGCATGGGGATCCCGATGTTCAACACCTCAAAACCCATTTTGGCCGGGTCTGCGCCGGGAAAGCTCGGTCACATGGGATCCCGCCCTGGCTCCCTAAGGCAAACCGCGCAATTTGCCCAAGCAACACTGCGGAAATCCAAGCCAGAGGCAGGTGGGCAGGGTTGGGGATTGGGAACTTGGTCGGGGATATAATGGCTCTGCACCCTTTTCTTCGGCCTTGCTAGCTCAATGGATAGAGCACCGACCTTCTAAGTCGATGGTTGCAGGTTCGAGTCCTGCGCAAGGCGCTGGCCTTGCCCTCTAAGCCTTGCTTGGGGTTTCCGACAAGCTGCCCTGATGGGGGCACCACATCTGAACCATCACCTGCCGAGAGTGGCTTTCTACCCGCAGGGATCCGCCCATCAGCTCCACTGCCTTTTGAACCAGCGATAGACCCAAGCCCGTTCCCCCGGCGTTGCGGCAATCCAACTGGGGGAGGCGATAGAACTTTTCAAAAAGGCGGGGCAACGCTTCTGCAGGAATTTCCACCCCTGTATTGCGCACCGTGATCAGCCAGCCGGGACGGCCATTGGAGTTAGCCTGGCTCACACTCAAATAGATGCTTTCCCCAGTGGGGGTGTACTTACACGCATTGTTTAAAAGCTCGCTGACCACCCGCGACAAGAAGCTCTCATCCGTGCAGAGGGGCCAAAGGTCGGGATCCCATTCCACCTGGAACTGTTGGCCTTGCTGCGCAGCCCGCAGCCGGAAGGGCTCGCAAAGATTGGGGATCCACTCCTGGGGAGATAAACAGGTAAGTCTGAGGGCTTTGTTTCCGGATTCGAGGGCTTGCAATTCCAACAGGTCGTTGATTAACTCCAGCTCGCGGTTGGTCTCCATCTCCAAAATTTGAAAGTAGCGCCTTTCCCGCTCGGTTAGGTTGGCTTTGGATAAAAACCCAATGGCCAGCTTCATGTTGGTGAGAGGCGTGCGCATTTCATGGGAGACCATGTGCAGAAACTCATCTTTGAGTTGGTTGAGCTCCTGCAACTGTTGCACCTGACGCTGGATCGTTTGATAAAGACGTGCTTGGCGAATGGCGATGGCACATTGGCCGGCTACCCGTTGGATAAGCCGTTGTTCCCGCTCGGTAAATATCTGCCCCGGTGGACGGGATCCACAAATATCTCCCAAAACAAGCAGTTCCTCGTGTTGAGCTGTCAGATCCCTTTTGTCGCAAATGGGAACGATGATCAGGGTGTAGCGGTCGTGGTTGGGCCAGCAGGGGTGATGGAGATTGCTGAAGTGGCAAAGCTGTCCGCGCCGGAGCTGGCGAAGCACATCGGCAAAATCTGCAAACGGGATCTCCAGGGGAAAGCGCCGGATCCCTTCTCCGGCCAAATAGTCCACCGCCAAAACGCTGACCTGCCGCTCTGGGTCATACAGGGCAATGGCGCAATTGGATAGGTTCAAGCTGAGGGCCAATTCTCGGGCCACCGTTTCCAAGATTTTTTGTTCGTCCAAGGTGGATCGAATTTCTTCGGTGATAAGCTGCAACAGAGCTTCGTAGTCATAGGCTTGCCGGAGTTCTGCATTGCGCACCCGTACTTGGTAATCCAATTCGGCATTGGTCTGTTGCAGCTTTTGATAAAGCTCTGCCTGCTGAATGGCCACCGCCAGGTGATCCCCAATGGCCTTGGCCAACTCGATCTCATCGGTTTGCCAATCCGGATCTGAAGTCAGGCGCCGCAGCGATAGCCCGCCCCACATTTGTTCCTGACAAGCCACCGGGATCACCAGCCAAGGGCCCAGTTGGTATTCTCGCTTCTCATAAATGGCAAAGGGATCGGCAATCTGCTCCGGATCCTGGACATGAAAAATTTGCAGCCGTTTCAAATGATCGAAAACCATAAAATCCCTGCTATCCGGCAGTCGCAGGTTCAGATTGTTGGGCAAATTAGGAAATCGGCTATGGCTGGCAATGCCCAACCACACGGCCTCAGCGGGCAGGTACTGATAAAGGGTAACTCGTGCTGCCTGCAACACTGCCCCCACTTCCCGCACCGCCACATCAAATAGGGTGGGTAAGTCCAGAGAGGTGTTGATGGCCTGAATGAGCTGATTAAACAGTCTTTCTCGCTGCAATTGCCGCTGCAGTTTCAGCTCAGCTTGCTTGCGAGGGGTGATGTTTCTGATGATCACCAGCACTTGATCTTCCCCAAAGGGAACGATGCGGGCCTGGCGATATTGGGGCTGAGGGGATCCCTCTGGGCAGGGGTATTCGATCTCTTGAGCTTGCCGGGTTGCCAAGGCCAGCTCCAGATGCTCGCGAATGGCTTGGGCTATGGGTTCCGCCCCACCGGTGCAACCGGTATCAGGAAACAGCTCTTCAGGAGTTTTGCCCAGGTAGTAGGCAGGGGGATGGGGGACAGAAAAATGGCTGGGCGGCTTGAACTCCAGACATCGGCCCTGGCGATCCAGACGAAGCAGCATGTCGGGCAGGGCTTCCAGGAGCTGGCGATAGTGGCGCTCTCGCTCGGCCAAGGTGATCTCTAATTGCTTGCGCTCGCTGATGTCCAGGGTCACGCCGACAATCTCGCCGGGATCCCCTTTCGGCCCCAAGAGCACAATCCCCTGGGAAAGCTGCCAGCGCATCTGGCCGTCGGCCTGGTAAACCCGATATTCCACCGAAAAGTTGGGATCCCCCTCTACCGCCCTGGGCCCAGCCGTCTGCAAAGCTTCTTTCACCCTTTGGCGATCTTCCGGGTGAACATACTGCAAAAACACTTCTAAGGTGAAGCCTTGGTTTGGATCCAGCCCGTATTTGGCCTTGCATTGGGGAGAGGCAATCAACTCCCAGGTGCGCAAATCCAGTTGCCAATAGCCCAGTTGGGTGGCTTCTAAGGCCAAATAGAGATGCTCTGGATAAAAGCTGCCGTCTCCTGGCCGCACCGGCACCAGGCGGTATCGAGTTGAAGCCATCTCCCTCACCAGATTCTATGAGCCCTGCCTCATTGTGGACGATTTTCAGGAGACGTGAGGGATCCTACTATTCGAACTGTTAGAAATTCCTAACCTTAAGCATGGCTTCAGGGTAACTCTTAGATATGTGTTCTCCGACACCAAACCTTCAACTTGAGCTGGACTTCAACTTCACGGGGAGAAGGCCTAGGGTCACACCCTGCTGATGCAACCGGGAGGCTTTGGGCCGGGCTTGTGGGAAAGGGGGGTGCCTCTGCTATAGTATCGTCAGTTGCATTTCGGATCCCAAGTGGTGGGATCCCCCTGGCAGGTAGGGTCAGGGCAGGTTTCGAGACATTTTTGCGTTTTCGGGAGAGGTCGACGTTGGGTTGTGCCTTCTCGGTGTGAGCTTGCCCTTAGCCTGCGTGAAGCGTTTCTTCTTTTTTATGCTGTTCTATGCAACGCTAAGCCTGGCGTTTAATCTCAGAAAGTTTCTGCTGCTCTCGAGTTTGGGTTTATCTGTAGTAAGACCTGTATTCAGATTTTCCCGATGGGTTGACGGTTTCCTGTTCGCCCTGGCGCGGCTTCTCAAGGTGCCGTTGCCCTCTTCATTTGGTTAGCGGACGGGGAAACAGAAGATTGCTAGATCTGGACAATTAGCAGGGCCGAGGTTGTCTTCACTTCCTTGGGCTTTGGCTTAAGTTTTCCTTTCCCCGGGTATCTCTTGCAAAGTTGCCCGATGTTGGCGATGGTAACAGGATAGTCTGTTTAGCCTGCTGTTAGGTTTTCTGGATTCTCTGAGTTGGGTTGATGGGCTGGCCCGCGGCATGGCGAGCGAAGGGATCCCTTTGACCTTTCTCAGCAGACTTCTCCCTATTTTTTCCTAGCTCAACTCAATCATTTTCCAACCGAAGAATTCAAGGTTATTGCTGTGGTTTGTAAAGTTTCTCCCAGTTTGGATCGACATAGCCAGTCGAGTGAATCTGCTTTGCTTGGCCAGGCTTCATTGCCCCAAGGCCACCCCTTGGATCCCCTTAGCGCCGAGGAAATGCGGCAGGTGGTGCAGATCCTGCGCCGGCAACGGCCCCTCAGTTCTCAGTGGCGCTTTGTAACCATCCAGCTACACGAGCCGGATCGGCCTTGGATGGAAACTTGGCAGCCGGGGCAGCCGTGGGATCGGCAGGCTTTTGTGGTGCTTTTGGATCCCGCCGCTGGCAACACCTACGAAGCGGTGGTCTCTCTGTCAACACAGCAGGTGCGCTCTTGGCAGCTCATTGCGGGCGTGCAGCCCCCCCTGTTGGATGATGAGGTGTACGCCTGCGACCGCCTGCTCAAGGAGGATCCCCAGTTTTTAGCGGCTTTGCAGCGCCGAGGCATTGCCGATGTGGATTTGGTGATGGTGGACTACTGGACGGTGGGCTACTTTGGGATCCCGGAAGAGGCGAAAAAGCGGCTGGTGCGGGGCCTGTGTTTCCTGCGCACTTCCCCTTGCGATAACGGCTATGCCCGTCCCATCGAGGGTCTCTATCCCTGGATTGACCTCAACCGCATGCAAGTCGTCAAGGTGGAGGATCGGGGTCTGTGGCCCTTGCCACCGGAGCCCGGTAACTTCGACGAGCTGTTTTTCAAAGATTTTCGCCAAGACTTGAAGCCGCTAGAAATCACTCAGCCCCAAGGGGTGAGCTTCCAGGTGGAGGGGCACCACATCCGCTGGCAGAAGTGGGATCTGCGCATCAGCTTTAACCCGCGAGAAGGGCTGGTGTTGCACCAAGTGAGCTATGAGGATCAAGGCCGCCTTCGCCCCATTCTCTATCGGGCTTCGGTAGCAGAGATGGTGGTACCCTACGGGGATCCGCGGGATCCCCACTTCCGCAAAAATGCCTTCGATGTGGGGGAATACGGCATCGGGATGCAGGCCAACTCCCTGCGGCTGGGCTGCGACTGTCTGGGGGAAATCTACTACTTCGATGCCTGGCTGCCCACCAACAGCGGTGAGCCCATGCTTTTGAAAAATGCCGTCTGCATGCACGAGGAGGATTTTGGCATCCTTTGGAAGCACACCGACTGGCGCACGGAACGGGCGCAGGTGCGGCGCTCGCGGCGGCTGGTGCTTTCCTTTTTCACCACCATTGGCAACTACGACTACGGCTTTTTCTGGTATTTCTACCAAGACGGCACGCTGGAGTTTGAAGCCAAGCTCACCGGCATTATCAACACTTGCGCTACGTTGCCGGGGGAAGAGCCGGAGTTCGGCGTCTTGGTGGCACCCCAATTGTCCGGCCTCAACCACCAGCACTTTTTCACCGTTCGCCTGGATATGGCAGTGGATGGGCCGTGCAATTCCCTCTACGAAGTGCATGCAGAACCTCTGCCTCTGGGGCCAGATAACCCCCATGGCAACGCCTTTCGCGCCCGCTCTACCCTGCTGAGCGCCGAGCAGGAGGCCAAGCAAACGGTGGATCCCTTGCGGGGCCGCTATTGGAAGATTGTCAACCCCAATCGCCACAACCGCCTGGGACAGCCGGTGGCCTACAAACTGATGCCGGGGGAAAACGTCCAGCTTTTGGCCCACCCCAACTCTTGGCTGTACCGACGGGCAGGATACCTGGCCCACCACCTCTGGGCCACGCCCTACCATCCCGGCGAGAAGTTCCCAGCAGGGAACTACCCCAACCAACATCCCGGTGGCGAAGGGCTGGTGAAATGGACGCAAGCGAACCGATCCCTGGAAAACACCCGCCTGGTGCTCTGGTATAGCTTTGGCTGCAATCACTTCCCCCGCACCGAGGACTGGCCAGTGATGCCGGCTAGCTACATCGGCTTTATGCTCAAGCCCCTAGGCTTCTTTGAGTGCAACCCGGCTTTGGATGTGCCCCCGCCTCCGCCAAAGATCAAAGGCTGCTGCAGCTTGAGTCATTCCAACCAGCAGTGAGCGCCATATCCACCCCCTGTCCCTCATCGCGCTGACCGAATCGGGATCCAACGGATTTGGGTGGGCTGTCAAGAATATCAAAAAGCCCAGAAGCCTTGCTGTGTAGGAACTTCTGGGCATTGTTCAACTTTGGGAAATGGAGCTGACGGGAGTCGAACCCGTGTCCGAGATGGGTACTGAGGGATCACTCATTCACAGGTTTAGCCTCTTTGACCCTCGAGGCGGGGATCGCCGCTTGGATCCCGGCGATGGGAGTTCTCCGCCTGATCTTGGTCTCTCCCTCGACGGAGCCGGAGTAGAGAGCTGCACCCGTTGGGGTTGTGATCCGCCCACTTAACGGGGTCGTGAGCAGATCCTCGAGCTCAGAGTAAGTTTTCGGTTACTGAGCCTTAGGCAGCCAAAGCAGCCGCTTTACGAGCAAAGGGTACGACGTTGTTCGCACGTACTTTTTTGAGCCTGGTGGTAACGGGATAAGCTCAATCCCGACCTGCCTCATGAACCCATGTTCGCCACCCCGTCGAAACCGTTACAGCCCCAGGGTTGACTTGAGTCCAGCATAGCAAGATTTTTGGGGATACGGCCAGAACCTTTGCGAATGTGACAGAAGCTTTGCTAATATGACAAAGCTGCAAACTTGGGTCGGTAGCTCAGCGGTAGAGCACTCGGCTTTTAACCGATTGGCCCAGGGTTCGAATCCCTGCCGACCCATGTCAGTCTTCTTCTTCCAAAATGCGGGGCACCTTGAAGAACATGTCTGCCCGGTCAGGGGCGTTGGCCAGGATCCCTTCGATATCCGGGTAGGGCTCGACTTCATCGGGGCGGGTGGGCAGTTCCATGTCCAGGACGTGAAAGGTGGGCTCTACCCCCTCCGTGTCCAGCTCCTTCAGTTGCTCCACGTAGGCCAAGATGTCTGCTAGCTGCTCTGTGAACTGGATCTCTTCCTCCTCGGTCAGCTCCAGACGAGCCAAGTGAGCAACATGTTGGACTTCTTCCCGTTTCAGCATCCTCTCCTCCGGCTCCCAGATTATCGACTTGACTTAGCCCAGGGTAGCCGAGATCAACCGTTCGCGTTAACGGAACGGAGTCCTTCTGCAGGAAAGCTCAGTACACCTCCAGGTTGGCGCGCCCGGTGGTTTTCAGCCAGTTTTGGGCCTCGATGTAGTTGTTGGGGGCAATGCGAATGGCCCGAATCCAGTACTGGGCAGCCTCGTTGAACAGGGCCTCTGCTGTTTCCTCATCCCCGGCTTGCAGGCTCAGCTCGCCCTTGTGGTGCAGCAATACGGCAATGTTGTTCAGGGCAGAGCAAAGTCTTGGGTTTAACTCCAGAGCTTGGTGGTAGTGGTCGAGGGCTTTGTCAAGCTCGCCGTTGCTCTGGTAGATCAGGCCCATGTTGTAGAGAATGTAGCTGCGGTCTTCTTCCCCTTGCTCGAGGGCGAGGGCTTCTCTGTAGTTTTCTAGGGCCTCGGCGTATTCTCCTTCGCTCTGAGCGGCCATGCCATCCCGGTAGTAGGCAAAGGCTTTCTTTTCCTCGGAACTCACCCCTGGCAGCAGTTTCAGAATTAGATCGGCCATGACGGTGAAGGTCTTGTCAATGAAGTTGTCGTTCTTCATGCTGCGCGGCATGGCTGACCCCTTTTAAGTTTAGGACTAAGGATCTCTACTCTTGCGTTGTATCACGCCCAAGGCGGGATCCGAAACACAACCCCGTACTGCCCGCCCCACCTCTGGTGAGGTTTTTGCTATGCCTGCGGGAGGGGAACTGCAACGCTGCTGCAACGAGGCCACAAACGGCCTTGTCAAGGAACTTCCGAGCCTGTTAAGACCGTGTCGAGGAGCGCTTGCTCAGGCGCACAGGATGCCACTGCACAGTTTCGCCGGGGCAAACCTCGAGCTCACAGGCGGTGTCGATCAGCCGCTGTGCCTGCGCTTGAGGGGTGGGATAGCGGGCCAGATCTGCATCCACCAAGTGGGGATGTTCCTGCAACAGCCGCATGAGAAACTCCTGCAATTCCTCGGGGCTGAGAAATTGCTCCGGCAAGCCCGGGATCAGCAGCACATAGTGGTTGGCAGCACGTAACAGTTCGGGTTCTGAGTCTAACATGGTGTGGGGTTGGGCGTCTTTTTTCCATCATGAACCAACGGGTTGCGCCTCTCTTGATATCCTGAAAAAGACTTTCCTTGCTCTTGTCCTCCGTCTTGTTGGCGTTTGAGATTTGCTTTCCCTATGGCCAAGCCGCGCACCCTCTCTGGCATTCAGCCCTCTGGCGAACTGCATTTGGGCAACTACTTGGGGGCAATTAAAAACTGGGTGGCCGAGCAGGAGCACTACGAGAACTTTTTTTGCATCGTCGATCAACACGCCATCACCGTTCCTCAGGATCCTAAGCTGCTGAGGGAGCGAACCCGTTCGCTGTTTGCCCTTTATTTGGCCTGCGGTCTCAGCCTGGAGCATTGCGTGCTATTCGTCCAGTCCCACGTGCCTGCCCATACGGAGCTGGCCTGGCTGTTCAACACCATCACCCCCATGAACTGGGCGGAGCGCATGATCCAATACAAGGAGAAGAAAGAAAAACAGGGAGAGGAGACCAGCGTTGGCTTGTTCAGCTACCCGATTTTGCAGGCGGCGGATATTTTGCTCTACCAACCCAAGTATGTGCCAGTGGGGGAGGATCAGCGGCAGCATATTGAGCTGTGTCGGGACATCGCTCGCCGCTTCAATGACCGTTTTGGAGAGGTGTTTCTGATCCCAGAGGCCCTGATTCGTCCGGAGGGGGCGCGGGTAATGAGCTTGACCGATGGTACGCGGAAGATGTCCAAGTCGGATCCCTCGGATTTCAGCCGTATCCATCTGCTGGATGACCCAGATACCATCCGCAAGAAGATCCAAAAATGCAAGACCGATCCCATTCGGGGCATTGCCTTTGACGATCCGGCTCGTCCCGAAGCCCACAATTTGTTGACGATTTACATGCTCACCTCCGGCAAAAGCAAGGAGGCGGTGGCGGCTGAGTGTGCCGAGATGGGGTGGGGACAGTTCAAGCCCCTCCTCGCCGACAGCATCATCGCCGCCCTGCAGCCCATTCAGCAGCGCTACCGGGAACTGTGGAGCAACCCGGACCACCTGCTCGTTCTGATACGGGAGAATGCCGCTAAGGCCCGTGCCATCGCCGAGCAAACGCTACAAAGGGTGAGAGAGGCCATGGGGTTCTTGCCCCCCTAAGGGATCCCTGCCCAAGCTTTGATCAGTCGGGGTTGCCATCGCGGATCTCGACGGTGCTCAAGGCGCTCACCAGCCAGTCTAAACCCAGCTCTGAGAGGATCCCTTTCCAGCCCAGGTGGAGGCGCTCCTGCCATTCTTGCCGGTGGTTAATCAAGTACACACAGACCAGAGTGATGCCCACTCCCAGCCATTGCAGCCGCGTCAGCGATTCCCCCAGAAAGGTGCTGCCAAACAGCAGGGCAAAGATGGGGGTGAGGAAGGTCAGGGAACTGAACTCGGTGAGGTTTTCCTGGGAGGCGAAATAGAAGAAGAGGGCATAGGCCAAGGCGCTCCCCATCACCGAAGCGTAGAGAAGGCCCAGCCAGTGGATCCCGCTCAGGTGTTGCCATTGCTGGGTTTCTGTTAGTGCTGACAGCAGGATCAACGGCAGGCTGCCCAACACCATGTGCCAGCCCGTCGCCAGCACCGGATCCGCCACCTCCGCCACCTTGGGCATCATCACGGTGCCGATGGCCATCGACAGGGAGGCCATCAACATCCAAACGACGCCGGCCCCCAACTGCAGGGATCCCTCGCCGGATAGGCCGATGAGGCCAATGCCGAAAACTCCCAGCCCCAGGCTCAGCCAGCCCAGGGATCCCATCCGCTCGCGGTAAAACCAGGTGGCCATCAGAGCCACCGCCAGCGGCTGCGAGTCGATTAGCACGGATCCCAGGCCTGCCCCTGTCTCTTTCAGCCCTTGGGCCAAAAATCCCTGAAAACAAGTGCCGTCCACTAGCGCAAACGCCAACACCCATAGCCAGCCGCGCAGCCCTCTGGGATGCCAGGCGTGAGAGGCCGCAGAGCCCCGCCCCTGCCAGAGCCGAAAGGCAAGAACCAGGATCCCTGCCGGCAGCAACCGCAGAATGGCAATGAAGAGGGGGGTGGTCTCGGAGAGGGCATCTCGCATCACCACCATTGCTGAGCCCCACAGGAAAAAGGGGGCAATCATCAGGAGGCGTTGCCAGATAGGCTGAAAGAACAGGTCAGACTGAGCCATAGGTGCTTCAAACTTGGAGACGAAAGTTAACCCCATGTTAAGCGCTGGGGCAGCTCAGTTACAAATCTTAACTGTTGATGCATATTATGCCTGGCATAGGATCCCTGGAGGGCTTTCTCAACCTGGACAAGCCGGCGGGGCTCACCTCCCACGACTGTGTGGCAGTGGTGCGGCGGGTCTTGCGCACCCGCAAGGTGGGGCATGGGGGCACCTTGGATCCGGCGGCAGCGGGGGTTTTGCCGATTGCGGTGGGACGGGCAACACGCTTTTTGTCGTTTTTGTCGGGGGATAAGGTGTATCAAGCAACCTTCCGATTGGGACAGCGCAGCGACACCGACGATGCCGAAGGGCAGATCCGGGTGGGATCCCCTTGTCCTGGGTTGAGTCGCGAGCAGGTGGAGCAGTGTTTGCGGGAGTTTACCGGCGAGATCTGGCAGGTACCGCCCCTCTACAGCGCCCTTAAGCGCCAGGGGAAAAAGCTCTACCAGTTGGCCCGGGCCGGCGTAGAGGCTGCGGAACTCCAGTTGGAACCCCGACGGGTGGTTATTCAGCAACTGCGGGTCCTGGGCTGGCGAGCCGGAGACTTTCCGGAAGTGGATCTGGAAGTTGCCTGTGGCCCCGGCACCTACATTCGTGCCCTTGCCCGCGATGTGGGGGAAAAATTGGGCTGTGGAGGGCTGATGAGCCGGCTGCGACGGCTGCAAAGTGGCCCCTTTCGCATCGCAGAAAGCCTGCCCCTGGAGAAATGGCAGGGATCCGCGGATCCCGCTGCCGCCCTGTTGCCCATTGAGTGGGGATTTGCCGATTGGGAGGCAGTAGAACTCTCTTCCGCCGAAGCGAAGCAGTGGCTGCAGGGTCGGGCCATTCTCCTCGACCGGCCTGTTGTCGATGCCCCTACTTTGCGGGTGCTGGATGAGGAGGGCAAGTTTTTGGGCTTGGGGTATGGTCAGGCAGGCCAGCTCAAGCCGCTGCGGGTGTTGCCGCCGGATCCCTAGAGTGTTGCAGAAAAGTTACATTTTCGTAACAACATTGGCCATTGTCTCAGAGGGAAGTGGGAAAGAAACCCCCGCATGCTAAACTTCTGAGGGCGAAGGGGAGCCTGAAGCGTCGCCGTTGCCGGGCTGTGGCTCGATTTTCCAAGGTTGACCTTTGGATGTTGTCCGGCAAAATCTCTTCTCATTTTTTCATCTCAAGCTACTTTACAAAATAAAGTCACAAGAATGGAGCTGGGGATATGCGGGATGCCGTAACCACACTGATCAAAACCTACGACCTGACGGGCCGCTACTTGGATCGGGAGGCAATGGATGCGCTCAAGGCTTTTTATGACTCGGGGCTGCGGCGCATCAAGGCCGTGAACGTGATCAATCTCAACTCAGTGGATATCGTCAAAACGGCTGCTGCGGCCATGTTCGCCCAGGTGCCAGATCTCATTCGTCCGGGAGGCAACGCCTACACCACCCGCCGCTATGCCACCTGTTTGCGGGATATGGACTACTTCTTGCGCTACGCTTCCTACGCGCTGGTGGCTGCCGACAACAGCATTTTGGATGAGCGAGTCTTGGCCGGCTTACGGGAGACCTACAACTCCCTCGGTGTGCCCATCGCCCCGACGGTGATTGGGATCCAAAACATGAAAACCCGCACCCTGGAGCTGCTTGGCTCCGGCGAAGACTATAGCTTTGTGGCCGAGCCCTTCGATTACCTGAGCGCCAAGCTGAGCGAAACCGATATCTGAGCGCCTACTCTCACTCGTCGGCGTAGGGATTGGCCGGCACCGGTATCGGCTCCAGCCGCTCGGCAACGATCACCAACTGAGATAATCCATCCCGCTGCTCCACGGCCATGCGCCCCTCCAGACGCAGCCAACTGTCGGCAGTTAACTGCTCTGCCTCTGGCCAGCGCACCGGCAAGCCCACAGGGTAAGCATCGGCAGCACAGCAGCTAACCAAAAACCGAGCAATAACAAAGTGGTCGGGTCGCTCGTCAGGAATGACGAACCCCTGCACCCGCACCGGCTGGTCTTCATAGGTGTAGGGATCCGGGTAGACATCCAAGGTGCGCACCCAGTCCAGCAGAGTTCGCTGACGCGGGTCGAGCTTGGGGCGAAAAGCCTGCGGCTGGCTACGAGATACCCCCAGATAGGGAGATACCCCTCGGTTGAGGGCAGTTTGGCTGGAGAGCGGGCGTGGCTCGACCCAAAACCCCAGCAGTGCTGTCAGGATCAACAGTCCTGCGCCCAGCCGCGGCCCCAGTAGCGAGGAATGGACTTCAGAAGAAGGGACTTTGGCTCCTCGCCAACGGCCAATCCCCAAGCCCAACAGACACAGCCCGGCCAACAGCGCCACATTCACGTAGCCGGGATTGATCAACATCAGCAGGGTGCCCCGCCAGCGATAGACGATCAGCAGGATCCCTAGCAACATCAACCCAACCGCCTCCCAGTAGGCTGTATTGCCCCACCGCAACGGTTTGGACTCCGTCCCGCTGACGCGACCGACAGGCCGAGACATACCCTTGGTTTTCGCGTGCGGTTCCTCTGGATTTTGTTTTTCTCGAAGACGACCAGAACTGCTTTTGGGCATGGGTTGCAGCTTTTTCACACCACTCCGAGCCTAAGTTTAGCAATCCTCGCGGAGGTGCCCACTGCCGGCGTTGGGGAATGCCTGTGCTGCCAATTTCCCAGTCACAGGTATCGGGTTGCCCGAATAAGGCAAGGACTCCGTCCCCCTAACGCGAACAGCAAAACATTTCGTTTGGCTCACGTTCTTTGATTGCCGTCTTTACAGCTTCAGGGATCCCATCATCAATTCAACAAATCCAGCCACAGATAACCTCACATTGGCACGGACTTTGGCGTGATAGACAGGGTTGCAGGCTGATGTATAAAGCCTAGGGAGTTGCTGCAATTTTGGCGGTCTGCTCTACAGTGGGATAGAGACAACTGAGATACCACACACGAATGTTGGCCGAATGTTGGCAAGGATACCCACCTGGCTGCGGGGAGTCAGCTATGCCATCTATGGCTTTCTCTACCTGCCAATTCTGCTGATCGCCGTCTACTCCTTTAACCGAGCCCGCTTTGGCCTGGCGTGGACAGGTTTTACCTTCGATTGGTACCTTTCCCTGTTTCAGAATGCCCTGGTCTGGCAGGCCACGCAAAATACCCTCGTCCTGGCGTTGGTCAGCACGCTGGTCAGCACGCTGCTGGGATCCCTGCTGGGCTATGGGCTGTATCGCTATCGCTTCCCCGGTAAAAAGATCCTGCAGGGGCTGATGCTGTTGCCGGTGATCGTCCCCGATATTGTGATGGCCATCGCGCTGCTGCTGTTCTACCAGTTTGTGCGCTTTTACACGGGCCTCTTTGAGCTGGGCTTGGGGACGATGATCTTGGCCCACATTACGTTTCAGATTGCTTTTGTGGCTATTGTGGTGCGCAGCCGTCTCCAACTTTTGGATCCCGCCCTGGAAGAAGCAGCCTATGACCTCTATGCAAACACCTGGCAAAAGCTACGCTATGTCACCTTGCCCTTGGCCATGCCAGGGATCCAAGCTGCCGCTTTGCTGGCTTTTACCCTTTCGATAGATGATTTTGTCATCTCCTTTTTTACCAGTGGGCCGGAGAGCCTGACCTTGCCAATTTTGATCTACAGCACGGCGCGACGAGGAGTTACCCCGGAAATCAATGCCCTCTCCACCTTGATCATTCTGGTTACCTTGATCTTGGTCGTGGGCTTCCCCCTGCGGAGTGCTCCGCACCGCTGACGCGAACAGCCGCTCCTGCCTGGGATCCCGCTAGCCGTTCTCGACAGTTCCCCCTCTCCCCCTGAGAGAGGTTGGAGATGAGGGCCTAAGCCTAAGTGTTGAAGTAGCGGGCTGCCGGATGGTAAGCAACGATGGCGGTGGTGGACTGTTCCGGATCCAACTGATCGCTCTCGTCCATGGTCAGGCCGATGCGCTCGGCCTGGAGCACCTGCAGCAGAACCCGTTGGTCGGCGATGTTGGGGCAGGCCGGATAGCCGAAGCTATAGCGGGATCCCCGATAGCCCTGGTGCAGGATCTTGCGGATGTCGGGGCTATCTTCGTGGCCGAACCCCAGCTCCCGCCGGATGCGGGCATGGCACCATTCCGCCAGGGCTTCCGCCAGGGTCACAGCCAGGCCGTGGAAATACAGGTAGTCAGTGTACTGGCCTTCGGCAAACAGGCGCTGGGCATAGGCGGTGGCTTCTGCCCCTACCGTAACCGCCTGCATGGGGAAGACATCTACTAGGCCAGTGGAGCGATCGGCAAAGAAGTCAGCGATACAGTAGCGGTGGCCGCTCTTTTGGCGGGGGAAGGTGAAGCGGGCCAGCTCCCGCACCTGGGGAGAAAGCTGGGGCCGCTCGACCGTCGGCAGTTGGAAGTAGGTGGTGGAGTCGGGCTCCAGGGCAAACAGCTCCGGGAAGCTGGCCGGGTCGAACAGGATTAGAGTATTTCCTTCCGCCTGCGCCGGGAAATAGCCGTAGACCACTTGGGGGTGCAGCAGATCCTCAGCCAGGATTCGCTCCTTCCAGCGCTCGATCACCGGCTCCACCTGGGTGGCGATAAACTCGGCAAACTCCTCCGCCGACTGGTCGCGGGGCTTGCGAATCTGCCACTGGCCGGCTACCAGGGCCTGCTTGTCGATGTAGAAGAAGACCTCTGGCCAGGGGATCTGATCCGAGGCGAGAAGTTTGGATCCCCAGAAGGGCGGGATAGGCCGTTCGGTCTCGAGGGCAACCGCCTCGGAGCGGTGGGTGTCTGGGGGTGGGGTCTCCGTTCCGCCGTTGCCAGCCGAGATGGCAAGGGCAGGAGTAGCACCCACAGTCACCTCTGGAGCAGGCAGGGTGGGATCTGTCTCCTCTAGAAGAGTGGAAGCAGCTTCTTTTTGGCCGTTGGCAGAGGGGGATCCCAGCTCTAGGTCGTCCAGAAAACCCAGCCGGTCATCCCAGCGGCCAGCAGCCTTGGCCTGCATTAGCCGATCCATAAAGTTCAGATCAGTAAAGGCATCGCGGCCATAGATCACCTGGCCTTTGTAGGTCTGGCGGCAGTCTTCTTCCACAAAGCGGCGGGTAAGGGCCGCCCCTCCTAGGATGACCGGCACGGTGATGCCCCGCTCGTTAAACACCTCCAAATTCTCTTTCATAAAGGCCGTGGATTTCACCAACAGGCCGCTCATGGCAATGCAGTCGGCCTTGTACTTTTCATAGGCTTCGATGATGTTTTCCACCGGCTGCTTGATGCCCAAGTTAATTACCCTGTAGCCGTTGTTGGTGAGGATGATGTCCACCAAGTTTTTGCCAATATCGTGGACATCCCCCTTGACGGTGGCAATCAAAAGAGTGCCTTTGCACACTTCCCCTCCCACCTTTTCCATGAAGGGCTCCAGGTATTTCACCGCCGCTTTCATGGTTTCTGCCGACTGCAGCACAAAGGGCAGTTGCATTTTGCCAGCGCCGAAGAGCTCCCCCACCTCCTTCATGCCATCCAGCAAAAAGGTGTTGATGATCTCCAGGGGAGGATATTTCTGCAGTGCCTCCGCCAGGGTCTCCTCCAGGCCAATCCGCTCCCCGTCAATGATGTGCCGCCGCAGGCGCTCCTCCAGAGGCAGCGTGGCCAGGGATCTGGCTGCCCGCAGCTCTTGGCTGGAAACTCCCGCAAACAGCTCCGTCAGCCGCGCCAGGGGATCGTAGGTGCAAATGCCCGAGGACTCCGTCCCGCTAACGCGAACGGCGTTAAACTGCCGCCGATCCCAGATCAGATCCCGACACACCTGCTGCTGCTCTGCGGGGATCTTGTTCAGGGGCAGGATCTTGGCGGCGCTGACGATGGCGGCATCCAGCCCAGCTTCACGGCACTCGTGCAAAAACACCGAGTTCAACACCACGCGGGCTGCCGGCGAGAGCCCAAAGGAGATGTTGGAAATGCCCAAGAGAATGTGGGTCTCCGGGAAAGCCTGGCGGATACGGCGGATGGCCTCCAGGGTGGCTGCCCCGTTGCTACGGTCTTCCTCGATGCCGGTGGAAATGGGCAAGGCCAAAGGGTCAAAGAAAATCTCGTAGGGCGGGATCCCGTACTCAACCGCCTGGCGATAGGCCCGCTCGGCAATCTGGAACTTCTTGTCGGCGGTGCGGGCCATGCCCTCTTCGTCGATGGTGCCGATGACCACCCCGGCGCCGTAGGTTTTAGCTAGCTCCAGCACCTTGAAGAAGCGCTCTTCCCCGTCTTCGTAGTTGGTGGAGTTGAGCAGGCACTTGCCCCCCGCCACCTTGAGGCCCGCTTCCATCTTTTGCCAATCGGTAGAATCCAGCATCAGGGGAATTGGGATTTGGGTAACCAGCCGCGAGACCAGCTCCCGCATATCCCGCACGCCATCCCGGCCCACGTAGTCCACATTCACGTCCAGGATGTGGGCTCCCTCCCGCACCTGCTCCCGCGCTAGGGCCACCAGGCCGTCCCAGTCTTCGGCGTTGAGCAGCTCCCGCATCTTTTTGGAGCCGCTGGCATTCAGCCGCTCGCCGATGATTAAAAACGAGTTGTCCTGCAGGTAGGGCTGGGGCGTGTAGATCGAGGCAGCAGCGGGAATGCGCTCGACGGAGCGGCGTTTAGGCCGCAACCCCTGCACGGCTTCCACCAAGGCGGCAATGTGCTCGGGACGGGTGCCACAGCAGCCTCCCACCACTGCCACCCCCAGATCCCGCACAAAGTGCTCCAGGTGGAAGCGCAACTGCTCCGGCGTGAGCTTGTAGTGGGCTTTGCCGCCGATGTTTTCCGGCAGGCCAGCGTTGGGGATGCAGGAGATGGGGAAAGGAGAATGGCGGGACAGATAGCGGATGTGTTCGACCATCTTGTCTGGGCCAGTGGCGCAGTTGAGGCCCAGCACATCGATGGGATAGGGCTCCAGGATGGCCAGGGCCGCCCCGATCTCCGTGCCCACCAGCATTGTCCCCTGCACCTCAAAGGTCAGGGACACCACCACCGGCAGGCGGATCCCGCGTCGGGCAAACTCCTGCTGCACGGCCACCAGGGCCGCCTTGGTCTGCAAAATGTCCTGGCAGGTCTCGATGATCAGCAGATCCGCCCCACCGTCAACTAGCCCCTGCACCTGCTCCTCGTAGGCAGCCCGCATCTCATCAAAGCTGATGTGCCCCAGGGTGGGCAGCTTGGTGGTGGGGCCAATGGAGCCGGCCACAAAACGGGGCTTTTCCGGCGTCGCAAACTCGGCTGCTACCCGCTTGGCCAGTCGCGCCGCCGCCACGTTCAGCTCGTAGGCTTTTTCCGGGATCCCGTACTCGGCCAAAACGATGGAGGTGGCCCCAAAGGTATTGGTCTCAACAACGTCGGCCCCCACTTCCAGAAAGCCGCGGTGTACCCGCTCCACCGCCTCCGGCTTGGTCAGCACCAGCATCTCGTTGCAACCCTCCAGCTCCGGCCCACCAAAATCCGCTGCCGTCAGGTTCTGGGCCTGGAGGGAGGATCCCATCGCCCCATCAAAGACAATCACACGTTCCTGGAGATGCTGCAGGAAGGGATGGGTCATAGAAGTCAAAGTCAGGCAGGGTGTCATCGACCTAGAGCCTGATTTAAGTTAGCATCGAGCCATTTGCTCGGACTAGGCCGAGGGGCCAGGGATCCCATCTTGGCCATTGTTGAGGTGAATTTAACATTTTCTTTGCCTGCCCCGTTGCTGTTTCCCCCAGGTCGGGCTAATTTAGGGAAGACGTTTTGGTGTGAACGGCTACAGTTGCTCGCAAGTGTTCCTCCCAGGGTCACTTGCCGCCTGCTGTAGAGCGATCTTCTCCTCGCGGGTTGGAGTGGTTGAGGTGCTGAATGTTCTGCCCCCCCAGTGAAGTGCCTCGCACCTCGTCGCAGGATTGGCGAAGAGAAAGATCCACCTTTCGCCACCTCGAGAGGCCCCGTCCATCAAGACGAGTCTTGCGCCAGTTCAGTTGAGCTCCATGAGCGATATCTGCTTCCAGATTGACCCGAGCAATCGGTTATTCAGAAGCGGGCAGGCTGGCCTAGGGCAAGTCAGGCTTTGGCTTGCGGATATCGGCTCCCTCACTCTGGCGTTGTGGGATGCAGCAGAGCTGCAACTTGCTCCTCTCCCTTTGGCGTCTAAGCTCCCTTAGTCACCTTTAGTTGTCTGTGATTAGGATCACGAGGAACTCAGCATGGCTCAAGCAAAGGAATTGGTGAAATCGGGTAAAACAGCTCTTCTCGAACCGGATCTGGAAAATCCACCTTCCAGCGCCCTGGAGTTGGACACCGAGACAGATACCCTCGAGAGCGAACTGGATACCGGTGACACTGATGCTTTTGATGAGGATGACGACGAAGAGGCAGCAGAGGAGGATGGAGAGACTGCCGCCGCCGGTGCCAAAGGTCGCTCAAAGCGCAAGGCGGCCAGTAAGAAAAAGCCCTACACCGATGACTCTATCCGGGTCTATTTGCAAGAAATTGGGCGTATCCGGCTGCTGCGGGCCGATGAAGAAATCGAGCTAGCCCGAAAAATTGCCGATCTGCTGGAGCTAGAGCGCGCTCGCGAGGCCGTTTTTCAGCGTATGGGCCTCTGGTCAGACCCAGAAGAGGTGCCGGACACCCTCTGGGCAGAAGAGGTCAAGATGTCCTTGCCGGAATTTCGGCGGCGGTTGCATCGGGGGCGGCGGGCCAAAGAAAAGATGGTGCAGTCTAATCTGCGTTTGGTGGTGTCCATCGCCAAAAAGTACATGAACCGGGGCCTGTCTTTTCAGGATTTGATTCAGGAGGGATCCCTGGGCCTGATTCGGGCAGCCGAGAAATTCGACCACGAGAAGGGCTACAAGTTCTCCACCTATGCGACGTGGTGGATTCGACAGGCCATCACCCGCGCCATTGCCGACCAATCCCGCACCATTCGCCTGCCTGTCCACCTCTACGAGACGATCTCCCGCATCAAAAAGGTAACCAAGTTGCTTTCCCAGGAATTGGGCCGCAAGCCCACCGAAGAGGAGATCGCCACCCGCATGGAGATCACCATCGAGAAGTTGCGCTTTATCGCCAAGTCGGCCCAGCTTCCCATCTCTTTGGAAACCCCCATCGGCAAGGAAGAGGATTCTCGGCTGGGAGACTTTATCGAGTCGGATGGGGAGACGCCGGAGGATCGGGTGGCCAAAGTCTTGCTCAGAGAAGATCTGGAAAGTGTTTTGGAAACCCTCACCGCTCGCGAACGGGATGTGTTGAAGTTGCGCTACGGCTTGGATGATGGCCGCATGAAAACTCTGGAGGAAATCGGCCAGATCTTTAATGTCACCCGTGAGCGAATCCGGCAGATCGAGGCTAAGGCTCTGCGCAAGTTGCGCCACCCCAACCGCAACAGCGTGTTGAAGGAATACATCCGGTGACTCTGGGGCCCATTCCTTCTAGCTCTCAGGGAGAGCCGGGGCAAGGGATCCAAGAGAGTTCCCGGCCCCCTAAGGCAGACTGAGTTGGAACTGCCAACCCGCGCGATGGAGGATCTTCAGCATGAACTCGAACCAGACTCCGCGGATCCCAGTCTTTCTGAAAAAGCAGCCCTCTTTCTGGTGTTGGCCGCGGTGGGCGCCATCGGAGCTTTGGTGGCCAAGCTCACCATTGTCAAGCTCACCATTGTGGTGGGGCGCACCGTTCGCAAGGATTCCTGAGCGTCTCTCCAAGAGGGCTGGACTGGCAGATCCCTTTGCACAGAACTCAAGGATGGAGTGATTGCGGCGCTTCTGGGCAGCTTTGACCTTCTACACGGCCCTGCCTCTGGGGTGGGTGGGGGAGTTGTCGTTTGAGGGCATTGCCGCCTGGCTGCCGGGGGTAGGTGTGTTGCTGGGCGGGATCCTCTCCTTGGCCGGGATCCTGCTGCAGGTTTTCCCCAATCCGGTGCGGGCCGCTTTGCTCTTGGCCCTGTGGGTTCTCTTGACCGGTGGACTGCACCTGGACGGGGTGGCCGATACTGCCGATGGCTTGGCGATCAATGTCCACAAGCCTCCCCACACAGGGGATCCGCAACCGGCAGCCCAGGCAGACCCGGAGGGATCCCGCCGCCTGCAGGTGATGAGCGACAGCCACACTGGGGCCTATGGGGTGCTGGCCTTGGTGCTGGTGCTGCTGCTGAAATTTGCTGCCCTGAGTAGCCTTCAACCTTGGCCCCTCTTGCTGCTGGTGCCTGCTTGGGGGCGTTGGGGCCAGTTGCTCGCCATTGCCCTGTACCCCTACCTGCGCGAGCAGGGATCCGCCCGCTTCCTCAAGGACTCCACCTCCTTGCCGGGATCCCTGTGGCCGGGCACTCTGCTTTTGCTGGCCATCACCGGGGGGTTGGGCTGGGTCGGGCTCTTGGCTTGGCCCCCTTTGCTGCTCTGGACGCTGGGATCCGCCCTGGGAGCTTGGGCTGTGGGCTATTGGATCTACCGCCAGTTGGGAGGGCACACGGGGGACACCTACGGGGCTACGGTGGAATGGTCAGAAGCGATAGCATTGCTGTGGGGATCCCTTATTGGGCCATCATGAATCTCCTGACCGTCCTGAAGACTTCCTTCCAGATCACCCTGGCTCCCCTGTCCATCGACCGTGTCCACCAAGAGGCCTCCCATCCGGGCAATGGGGCCGTGGTGGTGATGAGCGGTACCGTTCGAGACAACACCAATGGCCGCCCTGTCGATTACCTGGAATACCAAGCCTATGAGCCCATGGCCCTGAAGGTCTTCGCCGACATTGCCCGACAGATTCAGCAGCGCTGGCCAGACGCCAACAGCGTGGTCATCCACCACCGCATCGGCAAGTTGCGCATTGGCGAGATCAGCGTCTTGGTGGCGGTAGGCACCCCCCATAGGGCCGAAGGGTTTGCCGCCTGCCAATTTGCCATCGACACCCTCAAGCACAACGCCCCCATCTGGAAAAAAGAATACTGGCGAGATGGTAGCAGCGCCTGGGTGAGCATCGGTGCTTGCGAGCTCTCTTCAGAAAGGAGGTAGATCTCTTTAGACCATACCCACTTGCTCGGCCAAGCCCAACTGCTGACGAGCCGTTTGGCAATCTTGCTGAATTTGTTGAACCAAGTCTGCCACCGTGGGAAATCTCCGCTCTGTGCGGATAAAGCCCCGTAGCGCCACCCGCACCTCTTGCCCGTAGAGATCTCCTGTCCAATCCAGCAGATGCACCTCGACGGTGTGCTGTAAACCGGCAAAGGTGGGCCGATGGCCGATGTTCATCACCCCAGGCAGAGCTGCCGCAGCAGCAGGCACATCCACCCAAACGCTGTACACCCCATCACGGGGCAAAAACTTCTCCGGAGGCAAGCGGAGGTTGGCGGTGGGAAAGCCCAGTTGTCGGCCCCGCTGATCCCCTTGCACCACCTCTCCCATCAGACGATAGGGGCGACCCAAGAGCGCTTCGGCAGTGGACACCTCCCCGGTCGCCAGGGCAGCTCGAATGCGAGAGCTGCTCACCCGTTCCCCGTTCAGTTTCGCCTCCGGGATCACCTCCACCGGAATGCAGCGCTCGGATCCCCAAGCCTGGAGCGTTTGGGCGTTGCCGGAGCGACGGTGGCCAAAGCAAAAATCCCAACCGACGCTGAGATGGCGAACGCGCAGGCCCTGTTCAAGTACCGTTTGGATAAACTCTTGGGGGGGCTGGCAGGCAAATGCAGGGGTGAAGGGGAGCAGTACCACCTGCTCAAAGCCCATTTGCGCCAACAGATCCAGCTTTTCGGCAGGGGGAGTGAGCAACAGCTGAGGCCGCCTCGTCAAGACTTCCTGGGGATGGGGATGAAAGGTGAGGACAGTACGTACCCCCTGAAGAGAATCTCGAATCGGCTGCAGCACCTTCTGATGGCCCAGATGCAAGCCATCGAAGTTCCCGATGGCCACAGCGGTGGGTCGCAAGGTTTGAGCCAGATCAGAAGTGATGTGCACTGTCCGGGATCCTAAAAACAGCCAACCAACTGCCTACCCCAGAGGCCACAGCAGGGCCACCAACCCACTCAAGCCCACTACGCCCCACAAGCTCCGTCGCAGGCGCTGCAACACAGGATCAATCTGATACCTGACAATCAGCCGATGCTGAGCCAGCTCCTCTTCTGACTTGGCATACATCGCCCCATCGTACCAGCCACTTTCTTCATAGGGAATCTGGGCTTGTACCAAGCGCCGCCGCACATAAGCCCATCCCAAGTAGAGATGGAGCAACACCAGGCCGAGCAAGACATTGGCCCCCAGCACCGACCCAGAGACAAAGTGGCCCCAATCTCCGGCAAAGCTGCTCCAAACCAGCGGGGAAACCGCCAGCACAACAGCTCCCCAAACCCCAAAGATTCGTTTTAAGTAAGGGATCCACCCCAAAGCAGGCCAGGAAAAAGGAAAGGCTTCCCTCAGCTCTGCATATTGCCGGAGCGGCTGTTGCTCAGCGGGAATGGGATGGGAGGGATCCAGCATAGACCTTAACGTATCTACATAAAATGATATCGGTCGGGTTGGCCCCCCGCCAAGCCCATCCTCAGACCTCCATCTCTCGACGAAGACAGCCTAGAAATCCAGCCCAGGCATCTTCCCGATCAACCGAAGGGGAGCGGGGTATCGTATTTATTGAAGTGTGGTCGCGTCTACAACTTATCCCATCATGAGCGTCACGAGCGAATCTGCCGCCACTGCCGCACCCTACGTGATCTTAAAAGAGCCGGATGGCAGCCAGAGGAAACACATTCTCTCGGGAGCGACCGCTTGGACCCTAGGCCGCGATGAAGACAACGCCATCGTCTTGAGCGATCCCAGCGTTTCCCGCCAACATGCCCTGCTGCAATACCTCGACAACAACAGCATCTATCTCATCGATCTGGGCAGCCGCAACGGCTCGTTTGTCAACAATCGCCGCGTCAGCATTCCCACCCTGCTGCAGGATGGGGATCACCTCACCCTTGGACAATCCCAGCTGGAGTTCCACAGCGGATCCCTGGCCAGCTCAGAACCCAGCCCCGCGGCCAAACCTTCGGACACCCTGGTTTTACAAACCCGCTGGCTGATCTCGGTGGCGGTGGTCGATGTGCGAGGGTACGGACAACTGACTCAACAACTGGACGAGCGCCTGCTTTCCCAGGTGATGGGCGATTGGTTCCGGCGGGGTGGGGATATCATTCAGCAGTACGGGGGCACTGTCGATAAATACATTGGCGATGCCATTATGGCCGTTTGGTTCCATGTGCCCCAGGCCAACACCGCTCCCCTGGGAGGAGTTGAAGCGCCGGGAATTCACCTCGATGTGAAGTCGGTTTTGCAGGCCATAGCGAAGCTGTTTCAAATGACCGAGCAACTGAACGGTGAGTTTCCGCTGCCTTCTCCCATTCGTCTGGGGGCAGGGGTTAACACAGGCTCGGCGATCGTGCGCCAGGTGGGCAACAACACCCGCCAAGAATATACGGCTCTGGGAGATACGGTGAATTTGGCCTTTCGCATCGAGAGCGCTACCCGCACCCTCAACGCCGACTTGGCGGTCAGCCAGGACACCTACACCTGCTTGGCCAAACAACTGGGGCAGGCGGCCACCTGCTTCTCGCATCAGGCCGTAGAGCTGAAGGGGTATGCCCACCGCCATCAGGTGTACTACTGCGATGTGCGGTCTTTGCAAGCCGTTCTCAGCCCCTAGATCCTAGAGATGTCTTGCCGCACGATGGGATCCCGCTGTTCTTCCAGAACCTCCTGCTGCTCCTGGAGCCGATAGGATCCCATTTCGATTGCACGAGAGCCCGGCCCATGAGTGTGGTGAATCGCCCCGAGGTGGTGGCAGAGCTAACCGAACTCTACCATCAGTACGAAGCTGCCCTGACGAGCAATGATGTGCCCACCCTAACCCGCCTGTTTTGGGATGGCCCCCAGGTGGTGCGCTTTGGGGTGGGGGAAAATCTCTACGGGGGAGAGGAGATCAAGGCTTTTCGCCAACAGCGCCCTCCCACGAATTTGGCCCGCGAGATGCTGCGTTTGCAGGTGGTCACCTTTGGGGAAGATTGCGGCTCGGTCACCCTAGAGTTTCGCCGCCTGGTGAACGGGATCCCTCGCTTGGGCCGCCAAAGCCAGATGTGGTACAGGTTCCCCGATATCGGCTGGAAGATTGTCTCTGCCCACGTGTCGTTTTTGCCGGAAGATCAGGGGGAAATGCTGCGCAAAAGCTGCGGATCCACCTCGCCCACATAGGTATTCAAGCCAATGGCTGTGGCGATCAAAGCCCCGTCCACCTCCACCCGCCGATACTGGGAGATGGCCTCTGCCAGGGGCACATCCACCACCCGCCGATTTTGCCAGGCCACCATGCGGTCGTATTTGCCTTGGGCGATCAAGTCCACAGCAGCCACCCCAAAGGCTGCTCCCAGCAGGCGATCCAGAGGAGAAGGCGTACCTCCCCGCTGCAGGTGGCCCAAAACCATAACCCGGGTTTCGATGCCGGTGCGCAGGGCGATCTCATTGCCGATGTAATGGCCAATGCCGCCGTAGAGAGACTGCCCCAGGCTGTTGGTGTGGGTCACCGGCTCCCCCGACTCGGTGCGAACCGCCTCTGCCACCACCACAATGCTGAAGTTATTGCCTCGCTCTTTGCGGTCGCGGATTCTTTTGCAGACATTCTCCAGCTTGTAGGGAATTTCCGGGATCAAAATCACATGCGCCCCCCCGGCAATGCCGGCGCTGATGGCAATGTGACCGGCATCCCGCCCCATGACTTCCATGACCATGACTCGGCTGTGGCTGATGGCCGTGTAGGTGAGCTGATCTAGAGCTTCCACAGCCACGCTCAAAGCCGTGTTGAACCCCACCGAGTACTCGGTGGCACCGACATCGTTGTCGATGGTCTTGGGGATCCCGACAAAGTTCCAATCCCCCTGCAGGGCCAGTTGCCGGAGAATGGCCAAGCTGCCATCCCCACCCACCCCAATGAGGGCATCCAACCCAAGCCGGTGGTAGCCGGTGATCACCTCTGCCGAGCGATCCACCAAGCTGCCATCGGGCATAGGGTAGGCGAAGGGGTTGCCTTTGTTCACGGTGCCCAAGATGGTGCCGCCGTAGCGCAAAATGCCGGAAACCCGCTTCACATCCAGCAGCTCCGCCTCCACCGGTCGAGCCATGAGCCCTGCCGTCGCATCTTTGATGCCATAAACTTCCATGTCGTAGTCGCGGGCCCGCCGCACCACTGCTCGAATCACAGCGTTGAGGCCGCCACAATCGCCGCCACTGGTGAGGATCCCGATTCGCTTACGTTTGGGCATAGAGCTCTGGTTGGAGAAAGGTGAACATACTGAACAGAGATATGGGTCTACATCGATTGCAGAGAATCCCTACTCGATACAAGCGACGGATGTGAGCCAGTCGATCATTATCCCGGTTCAGCCGGCCCTGGAGAAACACCCTCTGGCCGAGAGCCTGCTGAAAAAGGAGAAGTTGAGGGATCCATACAACCCAGCAAGATCAGGTCAGCTTGCGCTCCCGGTGGGGCTTGGAGTTGGCGATCAAGCCCAGCCGTTAAGCATCCTTCACAAAAAGGATTAAGAAACATTGCTGCACAAGCTGCCGATTGGGAAAGCCTTCGATATCTCTGAGGATAGATCTTTTCAATCAAAAAGACTTGGGGGCAACGATCCACTCAAAAACTGAAATCATTTGTTAAGCAGGGATGATCAAAACCCGGCCAACCCGATGATAGGGATGAGGATAGAAATAAGGCATCCAGTCTGATTTGGGAGCAGTACCATGACTCAAACCATTGCCCAGTGTGCTCTACAAGGGGCCTCAGAGTTGCTCAGCCGCTACCAGCGGGGAGAGCGCCATTTTCCCCAGTCCTGCTTGGAGTATGCCTTTTTGAGGGGGGTCGATCTGCGAGGGGCCAATCTCGAGGGATCCGATTTGCATGGGGCCAACCTGCGCTACGCCAACCTGCGGGGCAGCAATCTGGCAAAGGCCGACCTGCGCTGTGCCGACCTGCGCTATGCCGACCTTGAGGGAGCCTGCTTGGAAGGAGCCAATTTGAGTGGCTCCCTCTACAATCACAACACCTGTTTCCCGGTGGGGTTTGATCCGGTAACAGCAGGGATGCAGCCCTTTGAGTTCTGATTGCGGAAAGAGATGGGATCCCTGAGCCCTCAGGCCGGGGGAAAGCGCTCCCGCAAATCTCGAATCACCGGAGCGGGCACCAGGTGATCGATGGGGCCGCCCAGCTTGGCGACTTCCTTCACCAGGCTGCTGCTGACAAAACTGTGCTCGCTGGCGGTGGCCAGAAAGAGGGTTTCCAGTTCGGGAGCCAAAAGCTTGTTGGTGTGGGCCATTTGCAGCTCCACATCGAAGTCCGACAAGACTCGCAAGCCGCGCACGATCACCTTTGCCCCCCGTTGACGGGCGTAGGCCACCGTCAGACCTGAAAACGTATCAACCTCAACATTTTTGAGATGGGCCGTGGACAGGCTAATCTGGGCTTGCCGCTGCTCTGGGCTGAACAGAGGGGTTTTGTTGGGGTTTTTCAAGACGGCGACGATTACCTTGGAAAAAAGACGGCTGGCTCGCTCGATAACATCGAGATGTCCAAGGGTAATGGGGTCAAAGCTGCCGGGGTAGAGGGCGATCATGGCCAACCTCGTGCTATTCCTCACCCTACCTGGTCTCGGGCCCAAGCCAAATAGGTTGTGCTCACTTGAGTGGCTGCCAGAGCCAGGATCTCGGGCTCAGCGTAGGGGTGCAGCTCTCGCAGCCGTTGTTCCAGGCGGGGGTAGGCAGTTGCGGGCAATTTGAGCAGGATGAGGAACTCGGCATCGGCCTGCAGGGATCCCTGCCAGCGATAGTAGGACGTGATCCCGGGCAAGACCTGGGCACAGGCCACATAACGTTCGGCCACCAAGGTATGAGCCAAGCGATGGGCCTCGGTTTCGGATCCCACCGTGGTCATGACAACCGCGAGGGTATCGGGTGTGATCTTGTCGTCCATGCGGGGCGGGGAAGTTGTTAGCCGGGCGGTTTCTCCCTATCCTATCGCCCGCCGGGCTAGGCGTTCCTAGCTCACCGAGGGCTTGGCTTTCCCAAAGTAGGGTCGCTTCTGGTGCCAGCGCCAGGCAGTTTGAATGATCTCGGCCAGGTCGGTGTAGAGAGGTTTCCAGTTGAGATCCCGAAAGATGGCGCCGGCATCGCCCACCAAGCGCGGGGGATCCCCAGGGCGGCGCGCCCCCATTTGCATGGGGATCTGTCTTCCGGTCACGGCTGCTGCGGTGGCAATGACCTCTTTGACGGAAAAGCCTTGGCCATTGCCCAGGTTGTAGGCTGGTTGTATGGGCCGGCCAGAGGCCAGCGCTTCTATTGCCAACACGTGGGCTTGCGCCAGGTCGGTGACATGGATGTAGTCTCGGATACAGGTGCCATCGGGGGTATCGTAGTCCTCTCCAAAGACCGTGATGTGGGGACGTTGGCCTCCGGCGACCTCCAACACCAAGGGGATCAAGTGGGTTTCCGGGTCGTGGGCCTCCCCAATTTCGCCATCGGGATCGGCTCCGGCGGCATTGAAGTAGCGCAGGCTAATGGATCGGATCCCGTGGGCAACCTGGAAATCTCGCAAGATCTGCTCCACCATCAGCTTGCTCTGGCCGTAGGGGTTGATGGGACGTTGCGGATGACTTTCGGGAATAGGGATCCGCTCTGGCACCCCGTAAGTGGCACAGGTGCTGGAGAACACCAGGTAAGGGATCCCGTGATCTCGCATGGCCTCCAGCAAGTTCAGGGATCCGGCCACGTTGTTGCGGTAGTATTTGCCGGGATCCTTCACCGACTCGCCCACATAGGCATAGGCGGCAAAGTGGATCACCCCTTCCGGGCGATAGTGTTGGATGACTTGATCAAGCCGCTTCCGGTCGGCAAGATCCCCAATCTCCAACGGCCCCCAGCGAACTGCCCAGGGGTGCCCGTAAACCAAGTTGTCGTAAGCAATGGGGAGATGGCCAGAGGCCGCCAGAGCTTTGCAAGTGTGGCTGCCGATGTAGCCCGCCCCGCCGGTAACCAGGAGACGCATACGCCAGCTTAGATAGGGATCGCACCCAGGATAAAGGCTGCCGACGGGATCCCTTCAAGCTCCAAAAGCTTCTTTGGCAGCGTACATAACCTCCACACCGATCTCGGTCAAGCCCCGTTCGCGGGCAAATTTTTCGGTGTTGCGTTTAACCTTGCCGCGCACAAAGCCGGGCACCTTGTTCAGTTCGGCTTGGGCTTCCCGCGTCCAGACGAGGTCGGAATCGGCGCTCAGGCTCTTGTGGATTGCCTCTTTGGTGTCGTGGCCACCGAAGATTTCCAGCAGATGATCCTCCATGCCCAAGGTAAAGGAGTTGTAGATCAAATCAACAATTTGGTTGGCGCCCTCATAGCCCAAAAAGGGCTTGTAGCCGATGGGAAAATCCTGCACGTGGATGGGAGCAGAGATGACCCCACAAGGGATCCGCAGCCGTTTGCCCACATGCCGCTCCATCTGGGTGCCGAAAATCGCGGCAGGTTCCGCCTGGGCAATGGCGTCCGCCACGCGGGTGTGGTCCTCTGTCATCAAGACCTGATCGCAATATTCCCCCACCTCTGCCTGGAACCACTCTCCATCGTAGGTGCAATAGCTGCCCGCCCACACCACGTGGATCCCCATCTCGCGGGCCAGGATTTTGGTGATGGCCGCCGCGTGGGTGGAATCCCCGAAGACCACCGCTTTTTTGCCGGTTAGGTTTTGGCAGTCGATGGAGCGGGAAAACCAGGCCGCTTGGGAAATGTGCAGCGTTTGCTCCTGGATGTAGGCTTCATAATCGACAGGGATCCCTTGCTCATTCAGGATCTTCTGGATCTGGCGGATGAAGCGAGCCGTTTCCACCACCCCCATCGGGGTGATCTCAATGTAAGGCATGCCGAATTCCTGCTGCAGATAGCGAGCTGTCATCGGCCCCAGCTCCCGGTAGGGCACCACATTAAACCAAGCCCGCCCCAGGTGTTTGAGATCGTGGACACTGGCCCCTTGCGGGATCACCAGGTTGAGCTGGATCCCCAGATCCCGCAGCAGCACCTTCAGCTCCCGCAGATCATGGGCATTGTGAAACCCTAGGGTGGAAATGCCAAGGATGTTACAGGAAGGCCGCTCCGTCTTTTGGGGCAGGCCGTCTAACTCCCCGCTTTTGCGAGCTTTGGTGATATAGAACTCCACAATCTGCTGCAGGGTGCGATCCGCTGCCTGCAATTCGTTAACCCGGTAGTGGTTGACATCTGCCAGCACCACATCGCAGCGACTGGCCAACTGGGCCTGCCGGACAAAGTGATGCAGATCTTCCTGCAAAATGCTAGAGGTGCAGGTGGGGGTGACGACGATCAGATCCGGCTGCTCCTCGCCGTCTTTGCGGACGATGTTGCGAATCACCTTTTCGTCGGATCCCCGCGCCAACACCTGCCGGTCAACGACGCTGGTGGTTACCGGAGTAAAATCCCGCTCTCGCTCCAACATGGAACGCATCACGTTGAAATAGTCGTCTCCCAGAGGAGCGTGCATGATGCTGTGAACGTTTTTGAAGGAGCTGGCCACCCGCAGCGTGCCGATATGGGCAGGGCCAGCGTACATCCAATAGGCCAATTTCATGGGCAGCCTCTCAAGAAAGCCAGAGACAAAATCAAGGATCCCAACCCACCGCCGGATGTGCACCCGCTGGGAATCTCTCCTGGCATTGTAGAACGCTCAGCAGCCGGCATCCCTTGGCTGTTATCCTCCGTAACTCCCAACCGAGACGCTCCCAAGCCAAACTCGATCAAAAGAAAAACAACCCTGCCAAGGCAAGTGTGATTACGGGGATCCCCCTACTCCGCCCAAAGGGCTTGTTCCATCCTAGAAATAGGAGCGATGGATACCCATCTGGCTCCAGAGCCCAAGCTGAGGAACTTCAGGGATCCTGACAGGGAATCGGCTGGTGGACAAGAGCAGAGGAGTTTTTGTATTTTTCGTTACATGTTAACTTTTGGAGACAAAACATGTAGCTCTACAACGTTGAGCAGAGATTCTTGTTTACAGAAGCAAGCTTTCCGTTGGAGAAGGCAGACTAACAGAGGGAAGAGAGATGGCTAATGTTTCCCTGAATACAAACTCGACACAAAGCATAAGAATTGTCGATTATTGACGATTTCATGCGCCGTAATCGATCAAAGGTTGCTCCTTCTTCAAAGGTAAAGGTGTGAGGTGAAAGCTTATGGGTTCCACAACGATTTCTTGGCAACGTGCTCGCAGAGCTCCTCAGGAGCTGACCGGTTCCATGACTTCCGTGCACTTCAAACCTACAACTCACCTGCGCGACTGGTTGCAGGCTCCATTGCGACCCATCCAATCGGCTATCGATAACTTCAGCATCCGCGATCCCCGCTTGGCCCACTTCCTTTGCCGGTGGATCCCGGCCCGCTGCCCCTTTGAGCGAGATGTGGTGCTGTTTGGCCATAAGGTGATGCACATTCCGCCCATGTGTAAGCTCAACCCCCTCTACGACCAGGTGGCAGGGCTGCGCTTCCGGGCCTTGTCGTTTTTGGCGGAGCGAGGAGAAGACATTAGCCGTTATGTGTAGGATAGGGGAACGCGGTCAATTCTGGCGGGGATCAGGATTGGGGCAACTACATTTTAGTAGTTGCAAATCCTCAAGCAACTGGGGTATGTCTGCCTAGATAATGGAGTCTGGATAATTGAGTTATAGTCGCTTCAGGTTAGGGTGAGACGCCCAGGCCATTGAGAGAAGCCTTCTGGCTCTATGAATTCAACGTTTTGGGTGCGGGTGCAGTGTCCTAGTTTGAGCGGAAACCAAGGACTCCGTCCCGCTGTCGCGAGGGGATGTGACACCACTTGCCCATTGCTGTCGGTGTAGAAGCTGGCCAGACCCACATCCAACCCCACTACCTGGCCGGTGTACCCTGCCTGCTCTACCCACACCTAAGGCCTTGAATGCACCTGATCGTGGGGCCTTTCTTGGCAGCCCAGGCATCTCGCCCTAAACTGAAACGGCTATGGATGCAACTTCACTGTTGCCGCCAGGGAAACAACAAGAAAATCCCCCAGCATTCGCCAGGGGATCGTCTGCTTTTGTCAAGCCGTCAGGTCAGACCATCAGCCACGCACCGCAGGCGCCACTTCCACCGCCGCCAAGTCCAGCGGGAAATTGTGCGCATTCCGCTCGTGCATCACTTCCATCCCCAGGTTGGCACGGTTCAACACGTCTGCCCAGGTCCCCACCACTCGACCGTTACTGTCCACAATCGATTGGTTGAAGTTGAACCCGTTCAGGTTGAACGCCATAATGCTGATCCCCAGCGCCGTAAACCAGATCCCCACCACCGGCCACGCCGCCAGGAAAAAGTGCAGGCTCCGGCTGTTGTTGAACGACGCATACTGGAAAATCAACCGGCCAAAATACCCGTGCGCCGCCACAATGTTGTAGGTCTCTTCCTCTTGCCCAAACTTGTACCCCAGGTTCTGGGACTCCTCTTCCGAGGTCTCCCGAATCAGGGTGGAGGTCACCAGCGACCCGTGCATGGCGCTAAACAACGCCCCACCAAACACGCCGGCCACCCCCAACTGGTGGAACGGGTGCATCAGGATGTTGTGCTCCGCTTGAAACACCAGCATGAAGTTGAAGGTGCCCGAAATCCCCAAGGGCATCCCGTCCGAAAACGACCCCTGCCCAATCGGGTAAATCAAAAACACTGCTGTGGCCGCTGCCACCGGCGCCGAGTAGGCCACCGCAATCCAGGGACGCATCCCCAGCCGGTAGCTCAGCTCCCACTCCCGGCCCATGTAGCAGAACACCCCAATCAAAAAGTGCAGCACAATCAGTTGGTAGGGGCCGCCGTTGTACAGCCACTCATCCAGTGAGGCGGCTTCCCAAATCGGGTAAAAGTGCAGGCCAATGGCTGCTGAAGAGGGCACCACAGCCCCAGAAATGATGTTGTTCCCGTACAGCAAAGAACCAGAAACAGGCTCGCGAATCCCGTCGATGTCCACCGGCGGAGCCCCAATGAAGGCGATGATAAAGCAGGTGGTGGCAGTCAGCAGGGTGGGAATCATCAGCACCCCAAACCAGCCAATGTAAAGGCGGTTATCGGTGGAGGTGACCCACTCGCAGAACTGCTCCCACACGTTGCTGGTTGAGCGACGTTGGATAACAGTAGTCATGAGAACAAACTTCCCTGAGGAAGTGCGAAGATTGACACCCTAACCTTAAAACATCCGTTAAGTTTCGTCAACCACCCAATACAAAAATGAGAAGGGATCCCCTTCTCTATCGGCTGCCCCTCGGCAGAAAGAGGGCTTCTAAGGCCTGGCCGAGAGTCGGTTCCATCACCACCCGGTCTTCGTAGGCGGCGATCACCCGGGTGAGCTGAGGCAAGCGGCCCTGTTCTGCTTCGATGTAAAGGGGCTGAACATAGAGCAAAGAAGTCTCGATAGGAATGACCAGCAGCGTGCCCAGGTTCACCCGCGACCCATGCTGGTTCCAGAGGGAAATTTGCTCGGAGATTAAGGGATCCTGATTGACCCGTGCTTCCACCTGTTCCGGGCCATAGATGAGCCGTTGCTTGGAAAACTCGTACACCAGGAGCTTGCCGTAGTTTTCCCCGTCGCAGCGGGCCGCTATCCAAGCCACCATGTTCTGCTTGTTAACAGGGGCATAGGGGGAGAGGAGGACGAACTCAGGAGTGTGGTTTGCAACCCCTTGGGGATCCCTCGGCAAGGTGAGAATGAGATACTGCGGCTGCATGGGAATGCGCCGTCGATTGCGGAACTGGCCGGGGATCTGCCATTGATCCTCGCGGTTGTAGAAGAGGCGGGGATCCGTCATGTGGTAGGTGGCAAACTGCTGCGCTTGCAGGCGGAAGAGGTCTTGGGGATAGCGGATGTGTTGCCGCAGCGGCTCCGGCATTGCCTCCAGAGGCTTGAAGAGGGTGGGGTAGATGCGGGCGTAGGCTTGGATGAGGGGATCCCGAGGGTCGGCAATGTACCAATCGATGCTGCCGTTGTAGGCGTCCATCACCGCCTTGACCGAGTTGCGGATGTAGTTGAAGGGAAAGCCGGGCAGGTGCTCCGAGTAGGGGTAGCGGCTGCTGGTGGTATAGGCATCGAAAAACCAGTAGAGCTTGCCGCCTTGAATGACCAGGTAGGGATCCCGGTCGTAGAGCAAAAAGGGCATCACCCGACGGATGCGCTCGCGGATTTGGCGGCGATAGAGAAAGCGGGTGGTAGAAGATAGCTCGCGGCTGAGAAGGATGCGCAGATCGCCAAAATGCCAGGCGTAGAGAAACCGCTGCCAGAGGTGGGGAATGGGCACGCCACCGCTGCCCCGGTAGCTGCTGTACACATAGCGCTCTGCTGCAGGGTAGTCCAACTCCCGCGCCTCAGCGCCCACGAAAACATCGGTGGTGGTCAGCTCGCCATAGTAGAGGGCCGGCTGCTCCACCCGCAAGACGGAGGCCACCTCAGGGTAGCGAGGAGAAACCCGCGGCGGAATATCCGATAGGAAAAAATCCGGCAGGCCTTCAGGGGTCACCACATTCACCGGGCTGAGGGTGAGGCCATAGCCGTGGGTGTAGAAAAACCGCCGGTTAACCCAGGTTTGGGCGGCGGGGGGCACCTGGGCAAAGTCCAGCTCGCGGGCGGCATGCATAACTTGGCGCAATTCTCCCCCAATGCGGTAGCGATCCACATTCACATAGGGAAATTGGTAGTAGGGGCGGATTTCTTGCAGTTGGCGGTAGGTGGCCAATAGGGGATCCGCATCCCAGAGGCGCACGTTGCTCAGGATGGGTTGATTCTGCTGCAGGATCTCCCAGGTCAGGGATCCCTCTTCTGGGAAAGGGTGCACTTCCACCTGGCTAAGGCCAAAACCGGCGCGGGTAAAGCGGATGTTGTGCTCGATGTAAGGGCGTTCCAGCTCCAGCTCGTTGGGGGCCACCAAGAAAGTTTGCACCAGTTGGGGGTAAAGTTGGGTGGTCAGCAGCCCAAACCCCAGGTAGGCTCCCCAGAGGATGGCCGGCGCCAGGAGAGAGCTGGCCCAGGAAGGGCACCAGGACTTGAGGAAAGGAAGGTTGAGGCGGATCCCCTGGCGGGCCAAAGCCCAGAATCCCACCGCCGTCAGGCCTGCCACCCCGCTCATCAAGGTCGTGGCCGGCAAGGTTGCATGCACATCGGCAAAACCGGCCCCAAACACAACGCCGCGGGTGGAATAGAGCAGCTCGTAGCGCTCCAGCCAATGGCCCCAGGCGCGAATGAGAAACAGGGATCCCCCCAAGATCAGCAGGTGCCGCTGGGCATAGAGAGAGAGGGCCAAGGTCAGCCGTTGCTCGGAAAGCCCCAGCTCCACCAAGTAGATGAGGACAACGGTAACCAAGGTGAGCAGCACCAGGTTGAAGCACCAATGCTGCAGCGTCTCCCAGAAAGGCAGGCTGAAGAGAAAAAAGCCGAGATCGCGGTTGAAAATGGGATCCGACTCCCCGACGGGCCCCTGGTTGAGCCAGAGCAACAGCGTGAACCAGTGATTGGAAAGAGACCAAGCAAAGAAAACACTCAAACCTGTGGCAATCGCCCAGGCCCCAGCCAAGGTTGCCCCCCGCCAGCAGGAGCAGATGTTGGATCCCGTCACCGCCAGGGCAAAGAGGAAAGCGCCCAGGCCCAGCCCCCAGCGGGCAATCACCCGCGTCCACAGCACCGGCAGGGCATTCAGCTCGGCAAACCAGGCCAGATCTACGTAGAAAGCCGCCAAGCCCGTGATGGCCAGGATCCCCAGCCCCACCCCCAGCAGCAGAAACAATCCTCGCCGCAACCTCTGCATCGCCTCAGGATCCTCGGCTCAAAGCTGTTCTTGGTCGCGTCAGCGGTGCAGTTTCCCTTCGCCCGAGCGTTGCGGAACAACACAGGGTGCCGTAGGCATAGCCCTGTTCTAGCTGTTGCACCGCCTGCACCAAGCCTGCCGGCCCGCCGTCCACCCGCACCACCGGGATCCCCACCTGGGCCTGCACCTCTTGCCAGGTCAGATCGTCCAAAAAGCGCTCCCCATCCTTAAGGGCAATCTGAGGTAGCAGCAGCCCATCGTAGGCCGCCAAGTTTTCAACCGATTTCAAGGCATTCAAGACATCTTGGCCCGTCAGCAGCCCGGTTACCGTCAGGGTTTGTCCCCAAAATTGGCTGGCAATAGGCAAAAGATCCAACTGCAGCCCGCGGATGCGGTTCATCTGCTCCACCACAGGCTGGAAGGCTTGCTCTACGGCATTGCCCACCACCCACAGAACCTTGAGGGGAGAAGGGAGCTCAGGCGGCAGTTTGAGCTGCTCGAACTGGCTGAGGAAAAGCCGCAGGGAGCCTACCCCGTTCCCCAGCTGCGGGTAATCTTCATAGTGCTCTGCCGGTGGCAGTTCCCGCCCGGCCAGCAGATACCACTCATCGGCCAGCCAGGCAAAGGTGGATCCCAATGTTTGCCGAAACCCGACCTGCAAAGTTTCCACCTGCTGGATCACTTCTCGGGCCTTGGCCGCATCGACAGGAACCAGCTCATCACCAGGGGGGCGAAAGCGCGTCAACCCCACCGGCACCACTGCTGCCGAGAGGACGGTGGGGATCCCGTCTACGGGCCGGCGAAAGGCGGCCAAATCGAGGAGTGTGCGGGTGAGGTGATCCCCATCGTTCCAGCCTGGGCAGACCACCACCTGTGCGTGCAGTTGCAAGCGATGCTGGCGAAACCAGGCCAACTGCTCCAAAATCAGGCCAGCCCGCGGGTTTTTGAGCAAGCGGCTGCGCAGCTCCGGGTCGGTAGCATGCACTGACACGTAGAGGGGAGAAAGGCGCAGGCGAGCGATGCGCTCCCATTCGGCAGCAGGCAAGTTGGTGAGGGTGAGGTAGCTGCCGTAGAGAAAGCTGAGGCGGTAGTCGTCGTCCTTGAGGTGCAGCGTTGCCCGCATTTCCGGAGGTTGTTGGTCGATGAAGCAAAAGGGGCAAGCGTTGGCGCACTGGATCAGGCCATCGAACAGGGCTGTCTCAAACTCTAGCCCCAGATCCTCGTCGATTCCCTTCTCCAGCTCAACTGTGCGCGGGATCCCTTGGCTATTCAAGATCTCCAGGCTTACACACTCCTCAGCGATCAGGAAGCGGTAGTCGATGAGATCGCGGGGGCGTTCGCCGTTGATGCTGACCAGGGCCTCTCCAGGTTGGATGCCCACTTCTGCTGCCAGGGATCCGGGTAAAACAGCGCTGATACGGGCGGGCTTGAGACTAGCACGAGACATAGCTAACTCATCCTCAACTGATGTGCCATTTGCCCCAGCAGGACGAAGTTCTGGGTCGGGACAGCGTTGCGGAGCAATAACGAGGCTCGGTTGACTACAAACAGTTGACTACAAACAGCGGAGAATAGCCGCCTCTAGCTCGGTTTGGCTGAGATCTGTTACCACAAACACCTCTTGCACGCTGCTTTCCTTGCGGGCCACCAGCTTGTACCCGCCCCGGATCGGCACCGAAACCCGCAACTGCAACTGGGGGATCCGCCCACGGCTGCAGGACAAAGCGCCCGGCGTCACGGTTTTAATGCCCGCCTGCCGGGTCAGGCGTTCCAAAACAGGGATCAACCCTGAGATGTGGGTGGAGTGGTTCCAAACCAGACGACCAGAGGGCTCAGACATAGCGGCTAGAGTGAGGAGAGGATGGGATCCCTATCCTATTCCTCCACAAATACCTGCTGCTCGTTGTGGAAAACTGGATGTCCAAAATGCCTGAAGATTCCCCGCCTGCGGTCGTGGCTCTGATCTTGGCCGGGGGCAACAGCCGCCGCATGGGATCCGACAAAGCCCTGGTGCTTTGGGATGGGATCCCCCTGCTGCGACGGGTGGCTCAGGTGGCAGCAGCCTGCGCCGACGCGGTTTACATCCTCACCCCCTGGCCGGAGCGCTATGCGCCGGTGGTGGATCCCGGTTGGCACCTCTGGCGGGAAAACGTTCCCCCCCTGGTCGGGCAAGACCCACGTGGTCGGGACAGCATTGCGGAGCAACACCGAGGCCCGCTGCTGGCCTTTCAAGAGGGGATCCGGCGGCTACAAACCTTGGCTGCTTCCCCGGAGTGGATCCTGCTGCTGGCCTGCGATCTGCCCTGCTTGCAGGAGCAGGTTCTTGGGGATTGGCGACAGCGCCTTGCCGCCCTGCCCCCTCAGACGGTGGCCGCCCTGCCCAAAAGTCAGCGGGGCTGGGAGCCCCTGTGTGGCTTCTATCGCCTGGCGCAGCTAGGTTCTCTGGAGAGTTTCTTGCAGGCGGGGGGAAGATCCTTTCAGGGCTGGTTGTCCCAGGTGCCAACAGCCATCCTGCCCCTGACCGTTCCCGACAGCGGGACGGAGTCTCTTGAGAGGATGCTCACCAATTGCAATACCCCTGCCGATCTGCAGCTCGGGGAACAACTGGGTAGAGGGTGATCCCCGGGATCGGCAAAGGGAGGGATCCCCTCATGTCACAATGGGTAAAGATTTGCTCGGTTTCTTATCTCGGCGCCGTGCTTACTTCCCTTTACTACCGCGAGATCCCTTGCCCCGATAGTGCTCAAGTGCTGCGCTGGCTACAGGAGTGTATCCCCCTGCCCCAAGGCAGCCAGAAGGTTCTTACCCCCACGGGCCTGCGCCTACAGGGATCCGGCGCTGAGCTGGCCCTTTTCTTGTGGTCGGGGCTGAACACTACCTATCTCAAGGTGTTCCAGTGGTCGGAACAGCCCTTCCCCCGCCAAGCTCGCTGGCTGAGAGAGCTGGAACAGGCCATCCAAAGCCAATTTCCCCACCGCTACCCGCAGTTGCCCCAGATCGATTTGAACCGGGGATCCATCTTCGATCAGCTTGAGCCTTTCTACCCGCAAACGGTGAAGTATTTTCGCCGGATCCCCAATGGAGAATTTGACCTGCAGCGGGTGTACTGGTGGGAAAAGCGCTGGCGGGAAGAAGTACAACATTGCCACGCAGCCCACCGCTCTGCTCAGCCGGTCTTGTTTCGCCAGCCTGCCCCTGAGCCGGCCCCGGTGGAGTGGGATCTGGCCATCGTGGGAGGAGCGCTGGGAGCCATCTATGGAGCGGCCATGGCTCGCTTGGGCTACCGCGTGGCCTTGGTGGAGCGACTCCCTTTTGGCCGCATGAACCGCGAGTGGAACATCTCCCGGCGGGAGCTGCAAACCCTGGTGGATTTGGGCCTTTTGAGCGCCGAGCAGATGGAGAGCTTGATCCTGCGGGAATACACGGATGGGTTCAACAAGTTTTTTGACGGCAATAGCCCGGTTCGCGCTCCCGTTTTGCACACGCCGACGGTACTCAATCTGGCCATTGACGCGGAAAAGCTATTGCAGCTCTGTGGCCAAATTCTCACTTCCTGCGGGGGAGCTATCTACGAGCGCACCGAGTTTCAGCGGGCCTATGTTGGCGAACAAGGCGTCACGCTGGTTTTGAAGGATTTGCCCACCGGCGAGGAGTTTCGGCTGGGATCCCGCCTTGTGGTGGATGCTATGGGAACAGTCTCTCCCATTGCCCAGCAGCTTTACCGCCATCGGGCTTTTGATAGCGTCTGCCCCACGGTGGGGGCTACCATTGCGGGGGGGTTTGAGCCAGGGGTATGGGATCCCCAGTTTGGGGACATTCTGGCCAGCCACGGGGACATCAGCCGCGGTCGGCAACTCATTTGGGAGCTGTTCCCCGGCCCAGGCGAAGATCTCACCTTCTACCTGTTCCACTACCACCAGGTGCATCCAGAAAACCCCGGATCCCTGCTGGAACTGTACGAAGATTTTTTCACTATTCTGCCGGAATACCGCCGCTGCGACCCAGAGCGCTTGCAGTGGAAAAAAGCGACCTTCGGCTATATCCCCGGACGATTTGGCCAGCCCCAGCACTCTGTTGGCGGCAGCGGGACGGAGTTTGACCGGGTGCTGCTTATTGGGGATGCGGCAGCCATGCAATCGCCCCTTAGCTTTACCGGCTTTGGATCCCTGGTGCGCAATTGCCCCCGCCTGTGCGATCTGCTGGATACGGCGCTGCGCCACGACCTGCTCAGGGCGGCGGACTTAGCCCAGATCCGGGCCTACCAGGGCAACTCGGCCGTCACCTGGCTCTTCTCGCGGGGGATGATGGTGCCCACCGGCAAAGTGCTGCCCCCCGAGCGCATCAATGCCACTCTCAACAGCTTTTTCGGCATTCTCGCCACCGAGCCGCCGGAGGTGGTGGACGATTTCATCAAAGACCGGGCTGGCTGGCTGGCCTTTAACCGCATGGCCATCAAAGCTGCCCTGCAAAACCCACGGCTGCTGCTGTGGATCTGGGAGGCCGTAGGGGCCAAAGGCTTTGCCCAGTGGCTACCCACCTACCTCAGCTATACCGGCCTGGTCTTGACTTCTGCTGTGCTGAGGGGCTGGCTCCCAAGGCTGCTGCGCCGCCTACAGCCCTGGCTAGAAGCGCGTTACCCCCGCCTGTGGCTGCGCTGCCTGCAGTGGAGCTACACCCTCACGTATGGGGTAGGGCAGCCGCGCATCCAGTTTCAACTCCCCCCCACTCAAGAAAAGGCCCAAGACGCAATACCGACTTGGGTAGAGGAGAGGGCTTGAGCTGGTGGCGCGGTCGGAGAATGCGGCCACGCCAGTTTTTTGATGCCTGTGCTCTTGCTTGCCCAAATCGCAATCTTCAATGTCTGCAGAAAAGGCAGGCGACAATACAGCCTGTTCACAAACTGGGGGATACAAAAATCGTGTTTACGAGGCTTGACCCCAACGAGGTTTAAAACAAGCAGGTTTATAGTCATTTTAAACAGGACTGAAAGATTCTGTTGTATTGCTTCCTAACTCCTCTCTCCCTTTGGGAGAGGGGTTGGGGGTGAGGGATGACTCCCTCTGGGAGAGGGGCTGGGGGTGGTCGCGGCAGCGGCGCGGAACGCTTGGGGAGTGTCTCAATTAGCCTAGAATGACCATACAACCGTATCCCGTGGTCCCTTAGTGGGCTGTAGTTGTGTAGCTAAAGCCAATTAGCAAAAGATCCCATTGGATGCTAGCAGTCCTCACTTGTGTTTGCTAGCAGCTTTACCTCTTATCTGCACAGATTTCTGCACAGATTATTTACACAGAGCTGAACGAGGGAGTGCCCATCAGGCAAAGCCTTCCTCTGTGGCGCAAAAGTATTTCGCCACGCAGGGATCTGCCTGTCCTTTGCCTTGGCATTTTGCCCAAGTTGAGTATAATCAATACCTAACATCCAGGATCAGATCGAGGATAGTTGGGAAGGGATCCCAACCTTGATTTGGTTTTGAGACTGCTAGCCCCCTTTTTAGAATCTTTCGCAAAAAACTCTGTAGGACTGAGCCCAATGGTTTACACCTTCGAGATCATCGGCATCGCCCCTGCTCTGCAGTTCTTTCATCAGCAACAGAAGCTGGCCCAGCGGCCCTGTGGGGTGGAATACCTGGGTACCAGCTCCTGCACCCTCGATGCGTTGCTGGGATCCGTGGAGGAAGTGCCGGCCCGGCGCGGCTGGGACTTGGATCAGTTGGTCGACGCTGTTATCCGCTTTTGGTGCAGCAACCCCGATTTGGTGAGTTTGTGGCGCTCTCGTTTTCGCGATGCCGGGCGAGATGCGCTGTTGGTCTCGCGAGTGGGGCATATTCAATCACTGCGGCAGGAATTTGAATGGCTGCTGAAGCAGTAGGTGCCGAGCGCCACTCTCGCCACCTGGGTGGGAGAATGTGCGGTTAGCAGGTAGGCTAAGGGCAGAACTAATTTGTGAGCACCCATGAGCGACACAGTTTTCGGCAAGATTATTCGCAGGGAGATCCCTGCACAAATCGTTTACGAAGACGATAGAGCCCTGGCCTTCAAAGATATTGCCCCCCAAGCCCCTGTCCACATTTTGGTGGTGCCCAAAGAGCCCATCCCCGGCATTTCCCAGGCCAAGCCCGAACATGAGGCATTGCTGGGACATCTCCTGCTGACCGCTCAGCGGGTGGCTGCCGAGGCAGGTTTAAATAAAGGCTACCGATTGGTGATCAACGAAGGAGAAGACGGCGGGCAAACCGTCTTTCATCTCCACATTCACGTTCTGGGCGGTCGGGGGATGGGCTGGCCTCCGGGCTAAGCAATGGCTTTTCCCACCAACTGAAGCCTCTGCAGGTACAATCCTGTCATTACTGAGGATAAACGGCGGGCGGGGTCTGGGATCGATGGAGTGGCACGTAACCGATGCAGAGAGTTTGATGATCATCGACCAGGAGGTGGGCAAGCACGAGCTTTCTCCTGCTGAGTATGAGGTGGTTCGTCGGGTTATTTATGCTACTGCCGACTTTGAGTACTTGAACCTCATCCGTTTTGGTAACGAAGCCTTACAGGCTGGGGCGGCGGCCTTGGCAGCGCGTACCACCATTGTGGTCGATGAGCCGATGGTACAGGTGGGCATTGCCTGGGCTGTTCAGAACACCTTTTCCAACCCCATCTATTGCAGCAGCGAAGCCATTACCCGCCCCCAAAGGGACAAGACCCGCTCTGCTTGGGGCTTGGAAACTCTGGCCCAACGCTACCCTGAGGCGATCTTTGTGATCGGCCAATCCCAGACCGCCCTCTCCACCTTGGTACGGCTGATTACCGAGAAGGAGGTGGCCCCTGCTCTGGTCATCGCCACGCCGGCTGGGTTTGTGAACGTGGTGCAAGCCAAGCAGGAGCTAGCCGATTCCATGGTGCCCCACATCCGCACTGAGGGACGCAAAGGAGGCCCGGCAGTGGCTGCAGCGGTGTTGGATGGCCTGCTGGACTTGGCTTGGCACGCCTATATACGGGTCAGCAGTGCAGATCATCCTGGCAAATCCGCGGTTTCATGACATGCTCCTTGCCCTTGGGCACCGTTCGCGGAAACAAGCCAAAACTTTGGCACTCAAAGCACATTTTTTCAGCAGTTGACTGCCCTGCCGCTGAAATCTCGCTTGGGACACCGCGCTTTATGGTCGTTTCAGTTTAGGGTGAGACGCCTGGACTACCGATCGCGCCAGCGGGACGGAGTCCTTGAAAAGCCTTCTGGCCTCGTGCATTCAATCATTCACTGTTTGAGGTGTGGGTGCAATGTCCTAGTTTGAATCGAAGTTTGAATTGAAATGACCATACACCCCTATAGTCAGTTGCTCTAGCGGTGCGGATGAGCTGGGGGCCTCGCAGCACTTTTGGGTCAAGAGTGGGTCTGCTGATCCAGATCACCCAGCCAAGAGGATCCCGGTCACTCGGCCTGCAAATTGGCATGGGCAAGATGGGAGCTGCGCTCTCAGTCCTGCCTCTTCAGAAAATGGCCTGAGAAGCGGCTGGGTTGAGCTTATGGAGGGATCTTCCCGTGCGGCATGCCATCTTCTTTTGCTGGAGCGGCTGCCTTCTGGCCTTGTTTTTTGCGCCGGGGGCTTGGGCACAAGCTGAGCCATGTCCGGCGGTTGCCCTTCTGCCCTCTTCACAGTTGCAGTTGTCAGAATCGTCAACACTTGCCTCTACTCTCTCGACAGCCCAGAAAGTGATCCACACTGCTACTGCACTCGACAAGGCAGAGGTTATCGCTACGCAACATTTTCCCGAACCGGTCAGCCCCTACCAGCGCTGGCGACAGAGGTATGCCCCCTCGGATCCCTTTTCCTCAGGTTTGAACAGCGTCCCTTATCGGCCAGCCCAGCAGGGATCCCAAAGGATTCAACAGGGAACAGAGGGGCTGCCCTTAGGGCCTGCGACCCGCCAAGGGGAACAGCTGGAGCAGATCGGGATCCGCCTGGGAGAAGACAGCCCTTTTTTCCTACATCCCAGTGGGTTGGTCTATCGGCAGTCCTATTGAAGTTTTTGTGAGTCTGTTCGCTACAGGGATCCCAGCTTCCCCAGGGAGAAGGGCTGGGAGTGAGAAATTATCTCTCACTTCTCTCTTCTCACTGCTCACTATCAGTATTAGTAATGATTCCCTACCTTGCGGTGGTGGATGGCGGTGAGGCCCTCTGGGCTGGAGACCCGACCGGCTTCTAGGGTGCTGTACACCACCCAGTGATCGCTGGTTTCCAGGCGGCTCACCACACGGCACTCCAGGTAGGCCAAAGCATCGGCCAAGATGGGGGATCCGTTGGCAGCAGGGTAGGTCTTGATCCCGGCAAAGCGGTCGGCCCCCGGTGGAAATCGCTTCAGGAAGTGGCGCATCAAGGGTTGGTAATGGCCTTCTTGCAGCACATTTAACACGAAGGTATCTCCCACCTGCAGGAAGGATTCGATGGCCCGATCCTTGGCTACTGCAATGCTGATCCCCGGCGGATCGGTGCTGGCTTGGGCTACCCAGGAGGCGAGCATAGCGCTGGTGGCTTGCCCTTTGCGGGCTGTGATAATGTAGAGGCCATTGCTGATGCGGCCCAGGGCGCGATCCAAGTCGGCATCCAAGGCTTTCATCTGCTGAATGTTGCGATCCCGCGTCAGCCACTGCCCCAGATCGGTACCTGCTTCTTCGGCCAGTTGCAGCAGAGCCTCGCCGGCAGGCTGCTTAAGCAGAATGGGGGCAAACACCTCTTTGGCGCCGATCTCCTGCAGGGTGTTGCGGCAGAGGTACACCGACTCATCATCTTCGCCGCCCGACTCAAACAGACCAAAGCCTTGCTTGCTGTGGGCAGAGGCCAAAAGGGTTTTCAGCAGCACTTGAGTGGTGGCGGCCTCAGGCCCTGATTGGGGCGGCATGCCTATCACCACACCGGCGGCCAAGCTCATCAGCTCCCGCACCTCGTGGGCATCCACCAGCCGCAAATCTGCCAGCTCCACCTGGATGCCGGTTTTTTGGATCCCGCGGGCAATGGCTTGAGCCAAGGTTTCCGCCTGGCCATAGCCGGACAGGTAGAACACTGCCACCAGGCGCTCGGCTTTGGCCTGCTCGAGGCTCCAGGTGCGATATTGCCCCACCCAGTCGGACAGGTGATGGCGCAGTAGGGGGCCGTGGCCGGTAGCAATGGCAGCGATGGGAGGCAAGGCTTCCATGCGCTTCAGGGCGGACAACACCGAGCGGGCGTTGGGCCCCATGAGGCAGTCGTAGTAGAGCTTGAAGTCGGCCTGCAACAGGTGGGGATGTTCGTCCCAGGCGAAATCGTCGCAGTAGTGCATCCCAAACACGTCGCAGGTGTAAAGGATCTGGGTGCCGTGGTCGTAGGTGAGGATGGTGTCGGGCCAGTGCAAGTTGGGGGCAGAGATAAATTCCAGGACATGCCCCTTGCCCAGATCCAAGCGATCTCCCTGTTTCACCACCAGCCGCTGGAAGGGCCGATGCACCAGATCTTCCAGAAATTGCACCGCCACCTTGGAGGCCACCACCGTCATCTGGGGCGCCAGCTCCAGCAGATCCCTAACCAGGCCGCTGTGATCTGGCTCGGTGTGGCTGACCACCAGGTAGTCGATCTGGGCAGGATCTAGGATCCCTTGCAGGCAATCCAGGTACAACTGGCGAAACTTCTCGTGGGAGGTGTCGATGAGGGCCACCTTCTCGCCGCGAATCAAGAAGGAGTTGTAGGTGGTGCCATTTTCCAGAGCAAATTCGATGTCAAATCGATCCCGATCCCAATCTTGGGAGCGAATGGCAAGGGTGTCGGCCCCGATGGGCAGAGTTTGCAGCGTCAGATGGGGCTGGGCCAGGCGAGGTGCGACTTGAGGTGCAACTGCAGTGGTGGCCATGTTCTCTCCCTAACTTTAAGTCGGGTAACAATCTCGATCTCAATGTAACCGAATGTTTATGTTGACAGGGGGTATAAATGCAATTTGCAAGTTGCGAAATCCTTATGGAATGCTTCTAGGGATCTCTGGGTTCCTGACTATCGAAGGGGTTGGGGCTTAGAACTGCAGCAAATTGGGCCAGGGTGTGGCGCAACTGATCCAGGTTTTGGCCGGTGGTGGCGGAAACAAACAGGGCCTTCGGGTAGAGCAGGCGCACATCCTCTACCCATTCGGGATCCAGGCGGTCGATTTTGTTAAACACCAGTTGCCGGGGGCCGGTGGCCAAGGGCATCTCGTCCAGCAATGTTTCCACCGCCTCGATTTGCCCCTCCCAGTTGGGGTGGGAGAGATCCACCACATGTAGTAGGGCATCGGCTTCCGTCACCTCTTCCAGGGTGGCTTGAAAGGCATCCACCAGTTGGTCTGGCAATTCGGTTAGAAATCCCACCGTGTCGGTCAGCAGGACCGCCTGCCGGTTGGGCAGATCCAGCCGCCGGGTAGTGGGATCCAAGGTGGCAAAGAGCTGGTCGGCGGCGTACACCTCAGCATGGGTGAGGGCGTTGAGAAGGCTGGACTTGCCGGCGTTGGTGTAGCCCACCAGGGCCACCACAGGAATTTGGGATCCCTCGCGGCGTTGGCGCAGCCGCTGCCGGTGGTGGCGCAATTCTTCCACTTCTTGCCGCAGCTTGCCGATGCGCCGTTGGATGGCCCGCCGCTCCATTTCCAGTTGGGTTTCCCCAGGGCCACGGGTGCCGATGCCCCCACCTAGCCGAGACATGGTGCGCCCTCGACCGGCCAAGCGAGGTAGCAAATACTGCAGTTGGGCCAGCTCCACCTGCAATTTTCCGGCCCGGGTTCTGGCCCGCTGGGCAAAAATATCCAAGATCACCTCGCTGCGATCCACCACCCGCACCCCCACCGCCTCTTCCAAGGTGCGCACCTGGCTGGGGGTGAGTTCCCGGTCGAACACCACCAAGTTAGCGCCCAGATCCTGGACCAGCAGAGCCAGCTCTTGCACCTTACCGGATCCGATTACCGTGGCCGAATTGGGGCCTTCCCGCCTCTGCCAGAGGGCTTGCAGCACCTGTCCGCCGGCACTCTCCACCAGGCGGCTCAGCTCCGCCAACCCATCCATGAGATCCTCGTAGCTCTGCCCGGACTCCTGCAGCCCCACCAGGATGGCCCGATCCTGATCCAGATCCACCTGGCGGGCGGTCAACTGGCGCCGAAACCCATCCTCCAGCTCCGCCACCAGCTCCTGCAGATCCTGTTCTGCCAGGATCCCCAAAGGCAAAGGCTCAGAAACCTGCCAACGGCGCTCTCCCTCCGGCAGCAGATGGGCCAGATAGGCCCGGTGAACAAAGCCCGTAGCCGCTCCTCCCCGGCGTCGGTGCCCTCCTGACTTGGACACGGAAAGGGTGATGAGGGCATCCAAACGCTGCAAAGCCATGGCCGTCAGCGCTTTTTGACCGGGGCCCCCCTCCCCCATTTGGGTGGTGATGCAGCGGATCCCGGATAGGCGCTCGGCCCCCTGGCGGGGCAATTCCCAAGCGGGAATCTGGGTTTCAAAAGGGGATCCCACCCCTACGCGGATCACCTGGCCGCGCCGGTTGAGGTAAACGCTGATGGGCCGGCCTTCCAACTCTTGGGTCAGGGATCCCAGCCGTTGGGCAAACTCCACCGTCACCAAGCGGTCGGGGGGTAGGCGCAGTTGATAGAGCCGTTGCAGTTGCTTTTGTTGGTGGGGCTTTAACCCTTTGGCCTGTTCGCGAAAGCCTCGCGTAGCGATAGCAGAGCTGAAGCGGGGGTCGGTCTGATGGCGAGAGGTGCTAGCCCTGGGCATGGGGACGGGGAAAGACCCAAAAACAAGCTTTCATCTACCATACACGCTAGCTGACAGCAGGAACTTGGGATCCAAAAGCAACGGCGGCAAACACTGGCCCAGTGTTGGAGCTGCCCAAGCTGGGATCCCTGTATTGAGCTTGCTGTCGGTGAGAGAGTTTCCAAATCGGTTGGGCAGTCAGGGATCCCTTTCGCTCCGTGTTGCCGGAATCCTGCTGCAACTCGGAGTAGCTGCATAAATCGGAAAAATCCGTAGTGCCAGCTCTTAGTTATCATAGATGCACGATTTCAACATCACCCCATTTTCTGCGCAAATATTCAGCAACCAGCCTACGATGACAGTGCTCAGGTGTAGCTTCACTACAAAGCAGACATCCTCCATCGAGAATACTTTTATCCACTTGATCTTCAATGCGACGCTCGGCCATCAGCGACAAAAACTGTCTCTCGTAGTTAGACCATTCACCACTGGCTTTGTAAGCATCGAGAATCTCTTGAGTTGGTGCAAGTTCCGGCAAATGAACATATCCAAGCTTGCAGATCTCGTGAAGAAAAAACTCTAGATCCCTCTTTTTCGTGAATCCTGCCAGTTGTGAGGTATTGTTAAGTCGAGTATCAACAACTCGAACCAGACCAGGCTGTTTTAAGCGATTAAAAAATTGCTCTGCACTTTTCTTCGTAAACCCTATCGTAAATATCTTCATGGCCTCGCGCTCCGCTCATCATTTTTTGACATTTTCTCATCTCGATAGGCGACACGCCTGCCTTGAATGAGATAGGCTTCGGCTATAAACTCTTCCCGACTTCTAAACAAGTCCCCCTCTGGAAGTTTGCAAAGGGCAAGAAGACGAGATTCTAGAGCCTCATGAGTCTCCAAAGAGCCATTGGCCAAGATGTGGTTGACCGGAATCCCACTTTGAAAAAGTTTACGCGCCACCAGCAACGATCTATGACATTCAATAGGGTCTTTCTCAGCACACATCAGTGCGATCCGATACCGACTAGAACCTTGGATCAGACGGTCGATCCCTTCGAGGAAGGCTGGCTCATTTGCCAGTCGTTCATACTGAATCCTACCCTGATCATAGCAGCTCGGATTTTCGCTACGTCCTCCCAATTCTTTGCCCAGAAAGACGTAAGCAATACCTGCTGCCGCTAAAGCACTTTTCAACTTTTCTTGTGAATATTGAGGGACGTAACGGCTATATGGACGTGAGCGAACGTCGCCAATACCGGTGATGTTGTACTGGCGCAGTAAGTCTATGAAAAAATCAATCTCGTGGTTTGAGTGACCAATCGTGTAGATCTCTGATTTCATATGAGTCGACCTGAGTAGAGAACAGCCGCTATCAGCTTGTAGTAATAGCCCAAGTAGGGATCGCTAAGGCTAACACACAGCACCGGATCGGGGATGTCATATTGACCGTCTTCGCCCATTAGGAAATCCCGTTCAATCACAGGATCGGTAACATCCATGCAGTATTTTACTCCCTTGTATACAAACTCGCCGCGTACTCTACGCTTAGAATTCGGGTATCCTGGTGCCTTGTAACCAACCAACAGACGCAAATGCTCGACCGGTACAAGGTAAAGAGAAACTCCGCTTTCTCGCCCGACACTTAACCGGTTGTTCCACCCAGCATAGCTGCTCTCGCCAGTGCCCCAGAGATTCTCAGGGTTGTCTAGCCAACTGTTGATATCCTCCCAAGGCAGGTGGCCAACTTTTTTCCAGCGGTGCTTTGGATTGATAACGTGGTTCTCCCTCTGGTGAGGTAGTGGCTGAGGTGTATCACAAGAGACACAGAGAATATCAAGAAGTTCTGGGTCGCCACCGCTCTCGTAGTACCTCTCATGTTCAGAGACCTCATGTGACGGGCGGCTGCTGACAGGACGCACCCATTCTCCTGGCTCTCCGTTCTGCCATTCCTTGCCGGCAATACAGCGACCGGCCATTTTTCTGGAGTTGGCGAAACAGACAATCGTCTTGACGTAAGACATACAGGCTTCTGGGGCAAGGGCAAAGGCTCAATAGGAGTAATTTTCGGCTTCTTGAAAGTCCAGTAGTCAAATCCGTTCTTCAGGGCGAAAGGGGATCAAAAGGGCGCGGGGCGCTTTGGCATGGCGAGAGACCAAGATCAACGCCGCAATACTGAGAAGATAGGGCAACATCAAAAAAAACTGATAGGGGATCCGGCTGCCCCAAAGCTGCTGAAGGCGTAATTGCAAGGCATCAAATCCAGCAAACAACAATGCCCCTGCCAAGGCTCGCCAGGGATCCCAAGCGGCAAAGACCACCAGAGCAATGCAAATCCACCCCCGTCCATTGACGATATTGAAGAAAAACGCATCGAACGCAGAGAGGGTTAAAAAAGCGCCGGCCACCGCCATGAGAGCGCTGCCCACCATCACGGCCCCGGTGCGAACGGCATAGACCGGGATCCCCTGGGAAGCGGCAGCCTGGGGATTTTCTCCAACCATGCGCACGGCCAGGCCCAGCGGAGTTCGGTAGAGGATGTAGGCCATGAGGGGCACCAGGAGAAGGCCGAGGTAGGTGAGGGGCGGCTGGGTAAACAGGGTTTCTCCCAGAAAGGGCAGGCTGGAGAGACCGGGGATCGGCCAAGGGCTGAAGGGGACGATTTTGGGAGGAGAGGTGACCTGGGGCAGGGCCATGCGATAGACAAAATAGGCGGCATTAATGGTCAAGAGGGTGATGCCGATGCCGGTGACGTGCTGGGAAACTCCAAGGCGGACCGTCAACAGGCTATGAATCAAGCCCACGCCGGCACCTAGGGTGGCAGCAAAGGCTACGCCCCACCACAATCCAGCTCCCTGATAGACCACCAGCCAACCGGTCATGGCCCCCAGGGTCATGATCCCTTCGATGCCCAAATTGAGAACGCCGGCCCGCTCACAGAGGACTTCGCCCAAAGTGCCAAAGAGCAAGGGAGTGGCAATGCGCAGGGTGGCCACCCAAAAGCTGGTGGTGCTGATTAAGCTGATTAGACTCAGGAGTGCAGACACGGGTGCTCAGTCCCAGCGCAGACGATAACGGGCCAATCCCATGCAGACCAACATCCACAGCAGGGCAGCAGCAACAATGACATCGGCAAGATAGGTGGGAACGCCCAAGCTACGCCCCATGGTATCGGCTCCCACATAAACCCCGGCAATGAAAACTGCGGCCCCCACCACCCCCAAGGGATGCAGTTGGGCCAACAGGGCAACAACAATGCCGGTGTAGCCAAAGCCCGGGGATAAATCCAAGGTGAGATAGCCCTTGAGCCCGAGAAGTTCACAAGCTCCCGCCAAGCCTGCCAGCCCCCCTCCCAGCAGTGAGGTATATAAAATAACTCTCCGGACTGGGATGCCGAGGAACCTGGCCGCTTCTGGGTTGGCGCCTACGGCTCGCATTTCTAAGCCCCAAACGGTGAACTGCTCCAGCCCCCACACCCCCAGGGCAGCAAGCAGGGCGATGATTAAACCAGCGTGGAGACGACTGCGGGGAATCAGCCGCGGCAGTAGGGCAGCATCCACAAGGGCACGACCTTGGGGCCAACCGAGAGCCAGAGGATCTTTGAGGGGGCCTTCCAGGAGATAGCTAATCCCGAGAAGAATGACAAAATTGAGCAGCAGGGTGGTCACCACTTCGTCCACCTGGAACTGAGTCTTGAGCCAGGCCGGGATCCACAGCAACAGCCCTCCGGCAATCCAGCCCGCCAGCAGCAGCACCAGCACCAACCACGGGCGCGGCAGCGAAAGCCCAGCGGTGCCCAAGAGGCTGGCAGCCAGAGCCCCACCATAAAACTGGCCTTCTGCACCGATGTTCCACAACTTGGCCCGAAAACACACCGCCACCGCCAATCCCGTCAGGATCAGGGGAATGGCCCGCGTCAAAGTTTCGCTCAGGGCAAAGGGGGATCCCACCGCTCCCCGCAGCAAAGCTCCATAGGCTGCCAAAACCGGGGATCCCGTCCACAGGATCAGCAGGCTACAGGAGAGGAAAGCCAGGACAATGGCTGCCATCGGCGCACTCAGGATCAGCCAAAGGGGCACAGTGGAACGAGGTTCAACACGCATCGGCCACCTCCTGCCCGGCCATACGCAACCCCAAGGCGGTCACCGTTGTGGTTTGGGTCGGGACTGCCGAGGAAAGCCGACCGCGATAGAGCACCGCCACTCGATCCGCTAAACTCAGCAATTCATCCAGGTCTTCGGAAATGAGCAGGATCCCGGCTCCAGCCCGGGCTGCTGCCAGCAGTTGGGCATGCACATAGGCCACAGCCCCCAGATCCAGTCCCCGCGTTGGCTGGTGAGCCACAATTACCTGGGGATCCCGACACAGCTCCCGCGAGAGGATCACTTTTTGCATATTTCCGCCGGACAGCAGTTGCACTGGCATCTGGAGCGCCTGCCGCGGATCCCCACTCTGGAGTCCCCGCACGTCGTAGGTCTGTAGCCAGGTGTGGGCCTGCTGATAGATTTGGCGGTGACGCAGGATCCCCCACCGCGAGAATTCGGGATCCCGATAGCGCTCGATCACCCAATTCTCCCACAGGCTAAGGGAACCGATCAGTCCGGTCTTGTGGCGGTCTTCCGGGATCCGAGCCATGCCTTGCCGCACCATCTCAGCAGGAGAGATCAGCCGCAGGACTCGGCCATACAGATGCAGATGACCTTGGTGGGGCCGGATCACCCCGCAGATCAGATCTGCCAGGACGGATTGCCCATTGCCCGCCACCCCAGCAATACCCACGATTTCGTGACGCCGCACCGTCAAAGAAACCTGCTCCAGATGCTGCTGCCCCACCCGACAGGAGACCTGCTGCAACTCTAAGACCGTCTCCCCCGGAGACAAAGGGGCTTTGACCACCGCCGCCAACCGCTGCCCCACCATCGCTTCCGCCAGAGCTGTGGGATGGATCTCAGCCGTCTTGCCCGTCATCACCACCCGCCCTGAGCGCAGCACCATCACCCGGTCACTGATGCGCATCACCTCCTGGAGCTTGTGGGAAATCAGCAGGATCCCCAGCCCGCGACCGGCCATCTGCCGTAGGGTGTGAAAAAACGGCTCAATTTCCGGTGGGGTCAACACCGCCGTAGGCTCATCCAAAATCAGGATCCGCGCCCCTCGATACAGCACCTTGAGGATCTCCACCCGCTGCCGCTCCCCTAAGGTCAGGGATCCCACCAGGGCATCGGGATCCACGGCCAACCCCAATTCCTCGGCCAGCTTTTGGATGCGCCGCCGTCCCTCTCGCCGCCGAGACCACAGGTGCCACAGGGGCTGAGTGCCCAGCAGAATGTTGTCCAGCACCGACAGATTATCGGCCAAGACCACATGCTGATGCACCATGCCTATCCCTGCCGACAGGGCAGCCGCCGGGGATCCCAGCTTGAGGGGCCGACCAAACACCCACACCTGACCCTGATCGGGAACGTAGTGCCCAAACAGGATGTTCATCAGTGTCGTTTTGCCCGCCCCATTTTCCCCCAAGATGGCCAGAATCTCCCCGGCCCGCAGCTCAAGATCAATCTGGTCGTTGGCCAGCAGAGCGCCAAAGCGCTTGGTGATGCCCACCACCTTCAGAGCCAAAGGCGCGTCAGAGGGTGGACTTGGGTTCGCTGTCATCGATGGCCACAACAAAAGACCCCGCCAAAATCTCTGCCTGCCGCTGCATCACCTTAGCTTTCAGTTCAGCCGGAACCTTGTCGGCAAAGGTTCCCCAGTCGGAGAGGCTGGATCCCCCATATTTCATCATGCTGTAGATCCCGTAGTCCTCTGCCTTAAACTCTCCGGCCTTCACCGCGGCAATGGCTCTGTCGATGGTGGGTTCCATGTGCCACAGGGCGCTGACCACCACCGTTTCTGGATAATCAGGCTGGGTATCGATCACATTGCCGATGGCCAAAACGCCCCTCTCTTTAGCGGCATCAGATACCCCAAACCGCTCTGCATAGAGGATATCTGCACCGGCATCAATTTGGGCAAAAGCCGCCTCTTTGGCTTTGGGGGGATCAAACCAACTGCCGATAAAGGTGACCAAAAACTTCACCTCCGGCTGCAGTTCCCTCGCCCCTGCCATAAAAGCATTCATGAGGCGGTTCACCTCTGGAATGGGATAGCCCCCCACCATGCCGATAATTTTGGAGCGCGTCAGCCCCCCGGCCACCATTCCCGTTAGATAGGAAGGCTCGTGGATGTAGTTGTCAAACACGGCAAAATTGCTCAGGGCAGGATCCGGCTTGAGGCTGGATCCCATCAAAAAGCTGACCTTGGGATAGTCTTTGGCTACTTCCCGCGCTTCCCGCTCCACCCCGAAGACCTCACCCACCAGCAGTTGGACGCCGCTCTCGGCATACTGACGCAGCACCCGTGGGTAGTCGGTGTTGGAAACTGACTCTGACCAGGTGTAGTCAATATCCCCCCGCTTCTGGGCAGCCATCAACGCTTTATGGATCCGGCTCACCCACTGCTGCTCAATGGGAACCGTATAAACCCCGGCCACCTTCAGCTTGGTTCCTTGAGCCACCGCGGCATCGCGAACCAACCAGCGGCTCCCCATCAGGCCAGCCACAAAAGCCCCAGAACGCAGGCAGAAGTCCCGCCGGGAGAGTTCTAAACGTGCCATAGTCGCTTCTGTTGAGGTTACTTCGAGATCGGGTTACTGCTCGGCTTATCCTAAGGGGGAGATCCCTGAAAATATGTATCCTGAAATACAATTTTTTGAGAAGGAGCTTGTTTGTAATGGACAACGAAGTTTCGCTGACGGTTGGAATGGATGTAAGGGCCAAGTCCTCTCAAATCAGCTCTCGATAGATTATCCCTCTGACTACTTGGTTGATATCTTGCACAACCGGATGCTGTTGGGGACTACAGCCCTCTTTTATAAAGTGAGCAATAACCCAATCAACTGGTTTCCTAAATTCGGGCTTTGAGGTAATTTAAGACATCTTTATCTGATTTGGCCTATCATTCAGTCAACTGTAGTTGCTTCTTTCCATCCTAAGTTCAAACAAATAGCCACAACATATGGATCTCATTTTGCGCCGGGCCAATTTGCCGGATGGCCGCAAGGGAATCGATATCGGTATCCAGGGGGATCGCATTGTGGCTCTGGAAAGCAACTTACAAGCCACTGCCCCCCAAGAAATTGATGTCAGCAACCGCTTGGTGTCGCCCCCCTTCGTGGATGCCCACTTTCACATGGATGCCACCCTCACCTATGGGATCCCGCGCATCAACCAATCGGGGACGCTGTTGGAAGGGATCGCCCTCTGGGGGGAGTTGAAGCCGCTGTTGACCCCCGAGGCGGTGATGGAGCGGGCCTTGACCTATTGCGACTGGGCGGTGGCTCGTGGGATCCTGGCCATCCGCACCCATGTGGATGTGTGCGATCCCAAGCTGTTGGCGGTGCGGGCGCTGCTGGAAGTCAAGCAAAAAGTGGCTCCCTACTTGGATTTGCAACTGGTGGCTTTTCCCCAGGATGGCTACTATCGCTCGCCAGGGGCGGTGCAGCTCCTGGAGAAGGCTCTGGATTTGGGGGTAGAGGTGGTGGGCGGAATCCCCCACTTCGAGCGGACGATGGCCGAAGGGACGGCTTCGGTGCGGGCCCTATGTGAAATTGCAGCAGCGCGGGGTCTGCGGGTGGATCTGCACTGCGACGAGACCGACGATCCGCTTTCGCGCCATGTGGAAACCTTGGCCTACGAAACGCTGCGGCTGGGCTTGCAGGGGCGGGTAGCCGGATCCCATCTAACTTCCATGCACTCGATGGACAACTACTACGTCAGCAAACTGATCCCCCTGATGGCCGAGGCAGAGCTGGGGGTGATCGCCAACCCGCTGGTCAATATGGTCATCCAAGGTCGCCACGATACCTACCCCAAGCGACGGGGGCTGACCCGGGTGCCCGAGCTGATGGCCGCAGGCTTGACGGTGGCCTTTGGTCATGACTGTGTGATGGATCCCTGGTACCCTTTGGGCAGCGGCAACATGCTGGAGGTGGCCCACATGGCCATCCACGCCGCCCAACTGACTGGCTATGAGCAGATGCGCCAGTGTTTTTTGGCGGTAACAGAAAACCCGGCCCGCATTCTGGGGTTGGAAGGCTACGGCCTGGAACCCGGCTGCTACGCCGATCTGGTGGTGCTCCAGGCCGCCGATGCCGTCGAAGCCATTCGCCTGAAACCAGCTTGCCTGTATGTCTTCCGCCGGGGCCGGCTGATCGCCCAAACCCCGCCTGTGGTTGCCCAGCTCCATTTGCCTGAGCGCCCCACCCAGGTGGAGTTCAGCCGCCAGCTTTGGACCTCATCGGCGCACGGTACCGCTGAAGCCGCTGGCCTTGAATTGCTCCAGGGTGAGGGGCAGGGGGCTGGTTATGGGCACCGAGATGCGAATTGAAAAAGGGCTCTCGCCGGGAGGAACTTCTGCAATGGCCCCCAGGCGGGTACGCTCCGGCAGAACCTCGTTGCCGTTGGCATCGTAAAGCCGACCGAAGACATCCGCGTTCAGCAGGGTATTTTTGGAGCGGTTGACCACTGTGCCTTCGACGAACAGGCACCTGGCCGGTATGGGGTTGCCGTTGCTGGTCACCAGGTTGGTGTATTCGGGGGTATCGGGACAGGGGGTGACGTGGAGATCCTTCAGTTGCAGGGGGATCGCCCCAAAGCCCATCAAGAGCACCGCCAATGCCACACAGCCAAAGCTCATGCAGACAAGACGCAGCTTTTGGGTTAGCCACTGCGCCGGCTTCCAAACTTGGCTCATCGTTTTTCCTCCAAGGCCCACCCTCTTTAGTCTAGGGGATCCCCGTCTCGTAGAACCTCTCCTCGGTTTGGATCCCATCCAGGCGCTGATCCCAAGGATCCTGAGGTAGAGGCTGCTCCAGTAGGCAGGCTTGGGGGACAATGCCCCACTTGGGCACACTGGGATCCGGCAGAGAGGCCAAAAAGCAATCGTAATAGCCGCCGCCATAGCCCAAACGCCTTCCCCACCGATCGCAGGCCAGGGCAGGCACCAGGATCAAATCCGCCTCGGTGGGGTCGATAACTGTGCTGCCGGGAGAAGGCTCCAGCAAGCCCCAGCAGTTGGGGACAAGCTCAGCCGGCTGGTAGCGGTGCCACTGCATTTGCCGCCGCGGCAGACAACGGGGGATCCCCCACTGCTTCTCCGGGAAAAGGACAAACAGGGATCCCAAGTCCACCTCGGAGCCAAAAGCTACGTAAGCCAGGATGGTTTTGGCGGCCAAAAGTTGGGGGCAAGAGGCCAAATGAGCCACGATCTTCTGGCTGATAAGGGATCTGTCCAACCCCTGCCGCACCTGGCGAAAGTGCTGGCGCAGGCGAGCTTTTTCTAGGGCAGGATCTGCTGCCAGAGAACTGGGCCGCCAAGAAGAAGACAGTTCCGGGGAAGGGAGTTCCTGCACAAGCCCAATGCCGCTTGGATATTCGGTCTCTGCAAGATCTGAATCTACTGGATGGCCAGGAGCTCCACTTCAAAATCCAAGGTGGCATTGGGGGGGATCACGCCGCCGGCGCCGCGGCTGCCATAGGCCAACTCCGGCGGAATGCGCAAGTAGCGCTTGCCCCCCACCCGCATGGTGGCCAGCCCTTCCTCCCAGCCACGGATCACCTGCCCTACTCCGTAGGTGAAGACAAAAGGCTGATTGCGCTTGTAGGAGCTATCGAAGATGGTGCCATCCTGTAGCTTGCCCACGTAGTTGACCACCACCGTTTGCCCCGGCTGAGGCGAAGGCCCACTGCCTTGAGCAATATCGTAGTATTGCAATCCCGACTCGGTGGTGATGAAGTCCTTGGCTGGGGATTGCACGCTCACCACCGGATTGTCCTTGGCCCGCGATAGAGCTATGGCCGGCTGGCCGCCCCACACCCCAAGCCACAGCAAGCCCAGCACCAGCAGCAGCACCCGTTTCATCCGTTGGCGTCTCCCCACCGCCGACTTTTTGCTTTCCTTTACCAATCTTAGAGGATCCCGTCAGCCTTTCAGTTCGGCAAATTCGATAATCTGACCCTGGTGATCCCGCACCCAAAAGACGAAGGGCTTCTCGGAGCGAATGCTGTTGCGGATCCCTTGTTTGTTGATTCGCTTCAGAAGGGCCTTAAGGGACTCCCGCTCATAGCTGACATGGCGATAGCGAACGCCGCTGCTGCGGCCCGCTGCCGGTACAGTCCCGTAAGCAGAAGCAGATGAGGAGCTAGGCCTAGAGGCGTTGCCGTAGGAACCGGACCCCGCATAGGGATCTGTAGAGCCAGGGATCACGTGCAATTGAACATTGTCGGAGAGTTGGTACCAAAGTCCGGGGGTATCCAATTGGGTGGGCCCAGAGGTGGGACGGGCTTTGGCATCGAAGCGGGGACTGAGGCCAATATCCCCTGGAAAGTAAGCGGATCCTAGGCTGTAGCCGACCATGCTTTGCTCGTAGCCGTAGTAGTACTGCAGGGGCAGCTCCGCTTCCGGCAGTTTCAACACCTTCTCGTAAAACCCTCTGGCCTGCTCCAAGTCCGGCACGATGATGGTGTGGACGCGGGGAGCGCCGCTTAAGAATGTCCACATGGCCCCCCCATAGGCCGATAGCAGCAAAAACATCAGCCCCTTCGTGGAGAGCAAAACCTCCAGGGGGATTAGGGGCAGCATCAGTCCAGGTGGGATGACCATCGGCACTTGTCCCTTCGCGGGTGGCTCTATGTCCAGTATAGGATCCGGGGAGAATCCTGGCCTTGGCCCACGCTCGATGAAGCTTGCTCTGTTTGCCCCCAGCCCGCGCGCCCGCCGGTTGGCCAACTCTCTGATACCGCTCTTGGGCAAGGAGGTGAGCTGCTGGAGCAAAGCTGACCCGCAGGGGCTGCCCTCCCCCTGGCAGGCTTACGGGGATCCCAAGGATCCCACAGCGCCAGGCTCCCTAGCAGAAGCCGTTGCCCAAACCTGGCCCCAGGTGCAGGGCTGTCTCTTCATCTTGGCCGCAGGGTCGGTGGTGCGGCTCATTGCCCCCCTCTTGCAGGACAAGCAGCGGGATCCAGCGGTGGTGGTGGTAGACGAAGCCGGTCGCTGGGCTATTAGCCTGTGCGGGGGACATGTGGGGGGGGCCGATGCCCTGGCGCGGCAGGTGGCCGCTACCTTGGGAGCCCAGCCGGTTCTCACCTCTGCTTCCGAGGGGCTGGGGATCCCGCCTTTGGATTTGCTGGGGGATCCCTACGGCTGGCGGCGGGGCACTGGAGATTGGAACGGGGTGGCAGCCGCCTTGACGCGGGGAGAGCCGGTGGCCGTTCACCAGACCTGCGGCACGCGGCTTTGGCGACAAGCTTGGCCGGCAGATCATCCCCTAGTGGCCTCCTCTCCTCCCCATCCCGTTGCCCAGATCTGGATTGGGGAATACCTCTCCCCTCCCACGGGGATCCCGACAGTGCACTGGCATCCGCGGGTGCTGTGGGTGGGGGTGGGCTGCGAGCGGGGCACTACCCGCGCTTGGCTAGAGGGATCCCTGCGCCGCCTGCTGCAGGCCCAGGGGCTGGCGTTCGAGGCCATTGCCGGCCTGGCCACCCTAGAGCTCAAGCAAGACGAGCCGGGTCTTTTGGAGCTGGCTCAGGCCCACGGCTGGCCCATTGAGTTTTTCCCGGCAGAGGCTTTGGCTGGGATCCCAGTGCCCCACCCTTCGGAGGCGGTGCGGCAGGCGGTGGGCACCCCCTCGGTAGCGGAGGCGGCTGCCCTCTTGGCAGCTCAGACTTGTCAGACTTGGGGAAGAGGTGACAAGGTTCCTGAGAGGCCATCCTGTGTTGCGGAGAAGGTAGAGCCCTTTGGGGGAGCAACCCTCCTCTGCCCCAAGCAGGTCTTCACCTCGAAAACCGAAGGGGCCTGTACCCTGGCCATTGCCCGCGCTGCCCGGGAATATTCCCCTCGCAGTGGCCATCTGTGGCTTATTGGCACCGGCCCCGGCGATCCCGCTCAATTGACCTTGGCCGCCCGCCTGGCTTTAGCCCAAGCTGAGGTGGTGATTGGCTACCAGCTTTATCTAGACTTGGTGGCCCCCCTTTTGCACCCCGGCCAAATCTGGGAGGCCTCTCCCATTACCCAAGAGCTGCAGCGGGCCAAACAGGCCATCGCTTGGGCGCAGCAGGGGCTGAAGGTGGCGGTGATTTCTTCGGGGGATGCCGGCATTTACGGCATGGCGGGCTTGGTGCTGGAGTGCTTGGTCCGCTCTGGCTGGGATGGGATCCGCCCTTCTCTGGAGGTGCTGCCGGGGATCTCTGCCTTCCAGGCGGCTGCCGCCCGGCTGGGGGCTCCGCTGATGCACGACTTCTGCGCCATTTCCCTCTCGGATCTGCTTACCCCCTGGCCAGTGATTGCAAAACGCCTTCAGGCGGCTGCCCAGGCGGACTTTGTGGTGGCCCTCTACAACCCCCGCTCGCGGCAGCGGCTGGATCCCTTCTTCAAGGCTCTACAGATCTTTCTGCAGGCCCGACCCGCCCATACCCCCGTGGCTTTGGCCCGCAACCTCTACCGCCCCGGCGAAACCCTCCACCTCACCACCCTAGGGGAGCTGGATCCAGAGCAGGTGGACATGCTCACCCTGGTTCTTATCGGCAACTCTCAGACCTTTCGCCATGGAGACCGGCTGATTACCCCGCGGGGCTATTGCCTGGGCGAAGAACCCACTTGACGGGTGTTAAGCCCAGACTCAAAACACCATCAGATGCCGGGGATCCAACTGCAGCCACCACGGGGATCCCCAACCTTCCACCTCTCGCCAGCGCTCCCGCCACACCTCGGCCTGCAGGTGGTAGTCCTGGCTGTGGGCAGGAGGGCTGCCCAGCTTAAAGAAGAGGGTCAGCCGGTGGGGGGTCTCGCTCCACTTCACCAGCCAAGCGGGAAACGTGTTGGGCAGCTTCCCGTCGGGCCTGAAGGTGAGGTGGTGGGCGCGGATGGCGATGTATTCTCCCGCTGGGGATCCCTGTACCTGCAGCTCACAGCCCCAATCCAAGGCCAGCACTCGCTGAGAGCCCAGGGGCCTGGCCCGAGAGATGTTTTTGCAGCCCGTCAGTTGCGCCACGCTGAGGCAGGGGGGAGCCTCAAAAAGCTGGTGCTTGTCCCCCTGGACAATGATTCGTCCCTGCTCCATTACAGCCAGATCCCCGCAGAGGCGGAAGGCTTCCTCAATGTTGTGGGTTACCAAAAGCGTGACTCCCTTGTAGCCCGCTAGGATTTCCCCCATCTCCTGCTCCAGTTGGCTGCGCAGGTGGGCATCCAAAGCAGAAAAAGGCTCATCCAGCAGCAAGATCTCCGGCTCAGAAGCCAAGGCTCGCGCCAGGGCCACCCGCTGCTGCTGTCCTCCGGAGAGCTCCGTGGGATAGCGGTTTTCCCAGCCCTTCAGCTTGACCAACCGCAGCTGGGCCTGGATCCGCTCTTGTTTTTCCGCTTCGCTCAAGCCCGCAGGGATCCCAAAAGCGATGTTCTGGGCGACGGTGAGATGGGGAAACAGAGCGTAGTTCTGGAAGATCACCCCTACCCGTCGCTGAGCGGGGGGCAGCCGGATCCCCTGTTCGGCGTCAAACAACGCCCGCTCGTTGAGCAAAATGCGCCCACCATCTGGGGTTTCGATCCCGGCAATGCAGCGCAAAAGTAGGCTTTTGCCGGATCCAGAGGCCCCCAGCAGTCCTAATGGCCGCCCGTCGCAGCTCAGTTGCGCCTGCAGCTCAAATTGGGGCAGCTTCTTGTCAATGTCCACCCAGAGGCGGGGGGCCGGAGTTGAGAAATCCGGATCCCTTCTGGTGAGAACCTGTAGAGGACGAGAGGGAGGTCGCTGCCAGGGCCGTCGCTGAAACCAAAGGTTAACTGCCGTCATCACCCCCAAGGACAACATCAAGACCAAGGCCGAGCTAATGGCTGCCCCCCGCATGTCCCCCGCCTGAACGGCAAAGAAGATGGCCATGGACAGGGTTTGCGTGCGGCCCGGGATGTTGCCTGCCAGCATCAAGGTGGCGCCAAACTCCCCCAGAGCGCGAGCAAAACTGAGGGTAATCCCCGCCAGGATCCCTGGTAAGGCCAAAGGGATCAGCACCTGCGTAAAAATCTTGGCCCTGCTTGCCCCCAGCGTGCGGGCTGCCGCCACCAGCGTCGGGTCAATCTGCTGGAAAGCTCCCAGGGCCGTGCGGTACATCAGGGGCAGGGCCACCACCACTGCCGTGATCACCCCGGCATACCAGGTGAAGATGACCGATAGGTTCAGCGAGGCCAAAAGTTGTCCCAGAAGGGTTCGCCGACCAAATAGCAGCAACAATAGGAACCCCACCATGATGGGCGGCAACACCAGCGGCGCCAATAAGATGGCCTCGAGGAGAGAGCGCCACCGACCTCGGTAGTGCAACATCCCATAAGCTGCCAGCGTCCCCACCCCAAAGGTGATAGCTGTGGCTAAGCTGGCAATCCGCAACGAGATCCACAGCGGAGACAGGTCGTAGTCGCTCATCTGGGCAATTGCAGAGGGATCCCTTACAGGCGGATAAAGCCGTACTTCACAAACACCTCTGCCGCTTCCCCTGAGGTCAAAAACTCCAAGTAAGACCGTCCGGCGGGAGTATCGCGCACCAAGGCCACCGGATAGACAATCGGCGTAATGGGATCCGCCGTAGCCACCACCCGCACCCGATCCGAAAGCTGAGCATCCGAGGTAAACAGGATCCCGGCGTCGGCATTGCCCTGCTCCACCGCCGTCAAAATTTCCCGCACCGTGCTGGCAAACACCATCTTGGGCCGCAGCGTCTCAAACACCCCCGCCTCGGTGAGAATTTCCTGGGCATAGCGTCCGGCGGGCATGGCCTGCAGATCCCCAATGGACAGAACCCGGATCTCTTCCGCCACCAAGTCGGCAAAATCCTGAACCTTGGTTCTGGCATTGGCAGGCACAATTAAAGCCATGCGGTTGCTGAGAAGATCTCGCCGGGATCCCTCCACCAGCAGGTTTTGCTTGGCAAGGGCGTCCATAAAAGAGGCGGCTGCGAAAAATACCACGTCCAAAGGAGCCCCCTGCTCCACCTGTTGCTGGAGAGAGCCGGAATTGGCGAAGTTGTACTCAACCTTGATGTCGGGATAGCGGGCGGTGAACAACCGGTCGATTTCCGTTAAAGCCGGTTGCAAGCTCACCGCAGCCCCCACCAAAATGGGCTGAGATTGCGCCAAGCCGGGAGCCGACCCCCACCTCAAAGCCAGAGCGGCCAGGATCCCCAGGAATAACATTGCAGTTCTTCGTTTCATAGCCATTCTTCTTTGACCCGTGACGACTTTCAGAACAGGAAAATCCACCAATCGCTCGGTACTTTGACCATTAGAGGTTGCAGTTTGTATCTTTAAGATACATAATCTAGACTATTGGCAGCCCTTCCTCCCCAGAGGCAACGATAAGCATCTGATAGTATTGAAACCGGTGTTGAATGACCATCCGGCAAGCTCCTCTCTTGTTCAGTTCGGTCAACACCCCTGTTGCTCTGCTTGTTCAACAAAGGAGAAGTCATGCAAATCAGCACTCGCAACTTTTTTAAAGGAACTGTAAAAAGCTTCCAGGTGGGCATGGTCAATGCCGAAATTGTTCTGGAAGTTGCACCAGGCATAGAAATAACAGCCATTATTTCTAAGCACTCTGCCGAACGGTTGGGTATAGCAGTTGGAAAAGAAGCGTATGCTGCCATTAAAGCCTCAGATGTGGTCATCGCCGTGGATTAGTGGTGGATTAGCAAATTGAGTGACTGGCCTAGACTTGCTGTTGCCTGGGATCCAAATACAGGGCTTTGATAAGGCGCTGGCGATCGTTTAGGCTGATCTGAAGCCGCCCATTCTCTACATCCCGCACCCAGCTCTGGCTGCGCCCCAGCCTCTGGGCCAATTCCCGCTGGCTGATTCCCTTTTGCTGGCGTGCCGCCGAGATATCCGCTCCACGCAAAGCTTTGCTTGAGGGGAAGTCTTTTGGGTTTTCGGGAGGGCCAGGGAGATCCGAGTCTGTTGCAACAGGCGCAGACTTTGCCCTACGCTGCCGCCGGGATCCCGATTCTCGGGTCGGGGATCTGGCTTCTTGAACTACTCGACGATGCCAGTCGGAGGGCAGATGAAATCGTTGAATGCGAGCCTGCATCAAGAGTCCCCACTTGCCCCGCGGCCCGGCAGCCGTCAGCAAGCCACCGTTGTTGGCATCTTCAATCCAAAAGTTCAATGCCTCGTCCGCATCCTCGGGCACAGCTTCCAGGCGAGCCCACAGGGGTTGAATGGAAGAAGGATAGGTGAGGGGATCGAACTCCGGCTTGAGGCCGTAGTGGTTGAGAACCTCCAGATCGCTTTCAAAGGTGCGCACCAGCCGTTTGCGTTCTTGGAGATTGAGATAAGCTTCCTGCAGTCGCTCTTCCCCGTAGGCCACTCGCATCAGGGTGGGCACCGTCAGACGCTGTTGCCGCCCCATCCTCACTTTGAACAACAGCCACAGCAGCAGGCGCATGGCTCCTTCATGGTGTTGCCAATGGCTCATCACGGCCTGCAGCAGGGATAGGGGCAGGCTGCTGTACTGATAAAAGGCTTGCCCCTGGCGGCACCCTTGTCGATTGAGAAAGTACCGTGTCCATTCGCCGGGCTGAATCGCCCAAGTCAGGCCCACCAGATGGTTGCAGCCCTGCTCATCTTTTTGAAAGTGGCGATGCATCTTGAGCAGCCTCCACAGAGGGCCAGCCGGTACCGAAAACCCCTTCACCCGCCCCTGATCCGGCCAATCGATGGAGACTTGAATCCGACAGAGCTGCTCTATCCAGGTCATGAACAGGTGGAGACGGGTCATCTTGCTCAGATCTTTACGTTTATCCCAGCCCAAATAGGACTCCAATTGTGAGTCGGTGAAAACAAAGGATTCCTTCCAGGGGCTATCCAACCCGGCGGCATAGGCAGCAAAAATAAGATGCAAACAGGCAGTTCGCACATCGATCGGAGCACTTTGTGGGATCCCGTCCAAACACAGAGTTAGGGTCAGAGATCCCTGGTTGTGGCCAACAGATTTCTGATAGTAAACCTGGTTATCTCCCTGCTTTTGCAGGTTGAGAGATTGAAATTGAGATAGGAAATTGCAAGCTTCCCAGACCACAATTGACGAAGCAAAAGCCTGGCTATGGCCGTTCAAAAATAGAGGTGGACTGCTGCGAATGCGGGCCGTGACCGTGCGGTTGCGCCCCTTCATGGCTTCATAAGGCTGCGGGGCAGAACCGGGACACAGGCTAACGCACTGAGGTTCTGGGAAGAAACCTTCGCAGTCATTGCACAACAGAGGATTAATCCAGTATTCCCCATCCTGGACAACGATAGCTTTTGTAGGACAGCTATCTACGCAAGCGTGGCAACCGATACAATCCCCTGAGATTTGATAAGCCATAGCCCTCGAACTCCATAGCGTTTCCCTGTAGCTCTCCTTTGTTCACGCCTGCTATCGCATCTGCAAAACCCTAAACCCGGCCATGGAGACCTTCCTCGCAAAGCCGTGGCAGCCCGGCGAGAGACCTTAGTTTAAGGTCTGTTTCCTAAGCTCAATTCGTGAACTGGATTGAGCGATACCTCAAAAGATCCCCGGCAGGCCAGGGAGATTTGGTCTAGGGTGAACCTTCTGGAAAGCTTTGTTTTCTCTTAACTTCTAATGTTTGCAGTGAACTTTTGAGATGGCTTTGCAGGCTACTCCTCCCCCCTTGAGAGCCTTTTAGGGATCCGAACTGCAACAAGTGTCAGGCGAAACGCTCAATAACCAAGCCGACACAAGGTCGTCCGCCCACCCAATACGTCGATTCATCGGCAAGGTTGTGGCTTGGCTCTAGATGCCAACCCAAGGGATTGGGTTCTAGCTCCAGCGCCCGCACGATTTCTTCTGGGCTGAGCCCTGTGCAGAGTTGAATGTGTTGCAACTTGGGAAATGGCTTTTCCACAAGGCTAAGCTCTTCAGCAGCTTTAAGGATGGAGCCCAGGTGTAGCAAACAGGTGTTCATAGCTTTGCTCCCAAATCAAGATAGATTATGAAGAGATGTGCTTACCTTGAGTGTCTCTCATTGCAAGTTAAAAATTGGGTAAATAGACTACATTTTAGAAGGCTCTTGGCAAATTTAAGATTGTTTTCTTATTCGGTTCTTGGGGAGGCGCTAGGGTGCAACGGGGATCCATGCAAACCCAGATAGGTTTAGCCAAATAAGCAGGAAGGAAAAGTTGGCCATTGGGTAGGAGTAGGATCCACTCAGGATGACGTTGGATAACCTGGAGATAGGTGCCCACAGTGAGCCCCATTTGCTGCAATTGGGTGCAAACAGCTTCGGATCCGCGCAGTCGGTAAATGCGACCTTCTTCTCCAATCTTCATGAGTTGGAGAGGAGATATGGTTATTGAGATCTTAGGAACCGTGGACGGGGCCAACATACAGGGATCCCTAATCTTAGAAGAGGCCATTTGAGCCTTGCCCGAGTCCATTTGCGAGCAGCTTGGAAGCAGCGATCTATCAAACCAAGTAAGCTTCCTGGTGAGTGCGAATCGTACAATTGGAGCGAGGTCTGGCCACACAGAGCAGCACAAATCCCTTGGCTATTTGCTCCTCATCCAGAAAGGTTTGCTCCGATTGATCGACTTCTCCTTCTACCACTTTGGCCACGCAAGAGGAACAACTACCGGAGCGGCAGGAAGAGGGCAAGTCCACATCTTGATCCTCAGCCGCCTCTAGGATGGTTGAATCTTCATCTACTGAGATATAGGTATCAAGCTGTCGTTTTAGGTTAACCAAGTGAACTGTGTAGGTAGCCATGATGGAGTCTCCAGAGAGCTGACGAGGGGTAAACAAGAGATCTTAGGCAGGGATCCCAGGGCTGCATTCGCCCCGCTCTCCCAAAGAGCTGCAGCCGGCACAGCCGCCGACAGCATCTGGACAACCGTAGTCTTGAAAGACTCGGAATAGCTTCTCCTGCTGCGGAGTAGAGGTGAGAAAGGTTTGGTACGCTTTTTCCAGCGCTTGCCGAGCTTGCTCCAATCGCTCTTCTTCGCTGCCCTGGAAACACTCCAGAGGGCCTAGATACTGAGCAAATTTGCGTAAGATATGCAAGCGATTTACATTGACCACCCGCGGATCGTAGGGGAGCTCGAAAAAAGCGAAATAATCTTCGGCATTGACTAGGGATTGGAAGTCTTTCCAACGGCGGTTGTGGTTCCAACTCATCGGCAGGTCTCCAGGGTTTTCAAGCGTTGTCTGAGGGTGTGCAGCCGGGCAAACAGGGCATAGGTGCGGGCTGCCAAGTCGGGGAGTCGCTCGAACCCGTCGGGTAGCCCCTCGGCCAGATCGTGCAGATCCATTTTCAGTTGGCCTGCTTTGCTGTTTAGTCGTTTGATCTCGGTGCGGAGCTGGTCGGCAGACAGGTGTTCAAAGGGCTCGAAATCCAGGCCGTTCACAACATTCTCAACGTCACTCTCATTCAACATGGGCAAGGCACTCCTAATTGCTGAAGAAAAAGAAGAAAAAATGGCTGCCGGGACGGAGACAAGCGGCTACAGTCGGCCCACCTCAGGGTAGGTTCGGGCCAGTTGGATCCCTTTGTCGATAAGGGCAGTGGCTTTTTCGCTGAGCTGTTCGAGGGAGTCAAAGCCAAAGCGATGGGCATCCCGCAGGGTGTTGACCACCAACAACAACCGCCCTGAGAAGACCAGCACCCAACCAAAGCCTTCGCTGTTGAGATCCAGCACCACCTGAGCCAGGAGGCCCGTCTCCTTTTCGATCAGGGCGGCAATGGCGCGGTAGTAGATGAGGATGCGGCTCCGCACTGCCGGATCCACCTCCCCTTCCAGGGATATTTGGCGCTTCTGGGCTTTGGTGACGACAAAGGGCTTGAGCAGCAACTCATCCCTCCAGGTGCGGTAGGTGCCGTAGTTCTGATGCGAGCTGCAGTTGTCCCGCCTGCCCATCCCTCCAGGTGCGGTAGGTGCCGTAGGGATCCGCCGCCCGCATCTGGCGGACGATCTCCTGCAGGATGGGGCTGGTCGAGGGGGAAAGAGGGGTAACCGTCATGGCTAAACCTCCGCAGGGGAAGTAGAGGGATTTGGGGCTTCGGCTTTGCGGGCGCGCTCGGCCAAGAGCACTTTGCGCAGCCAGGGGGGAGGATTGTGCAGGGTGGTTACCAGGCGCTGCAACAAGCTCTCGATGGATTCTTCTTCCGACTGCACTTTGATGGGGGTGATGCGGCGGTTGATCAGGCGGGCGGCGGCACTGCTGCCAATGGCAGCCACGTAGATGAGGGTGACATCGGCCAAAGCCTGCAGCTTGGGCACCAGCTTGTCCTCGTTGCCATCTGCCTCCAAGTTGCCCCCAAAGGTGAGGGTCTTACAAAATCGGTAGCCTTCGGGGGTGACTTCGTAGAGGTCGATCTGGTTGGCCCAGCCAAAGTGGGCATTGACGTGCTTGCCGTCGCGGGTTGTAAAGGCCACTTGCATAGGCGTTCTCCTTAGAACCGTGAACTTGAGGGTTTAGGGGAGCTAGGGGGATCTAGCTCGAAGCTCTGGATCCCTTAGAATCCATGCCCAGAAACCTGGGGTGGGCTGGGGTGACGGGCTTCCTCCTGCTCCATCAGCAGGTTGCCGACAGCAAACAGTTGGGATAGGGTGCCGCGATAGCCCACCTGACAGAGGTGGTTGGCCCCCAGCCGGTCGAAGATGGGGATCCCCATCCGATGCACCGGGATCCCCAGCCGCTTGCCCAGGCGCGCCACGTGGGAGTTGCCCACCAGCAGGTCAGCCCCGGGTGCTAGCTCCTCCAGATCCCCCAGATCTCCCACCCGCACTGCCTCAATGGGAAGGGTGGTCAAGTGGGGATCCGGTGTGGGACTGATGGCCGCCTGGATCTGACAGCCCATATCCAGCAGCCAGTCCACCCACCCCCAGAGCAGATCGGCTTCTAGGGCCAAGGCAATCCGCTGGTTGCCGAAGAAAAAGTGGCAATCCAGGAGGGCATCTTGAACCTGGCTGCGCTGGCGGCGGTAGCGAGAGGGCACCGGCTGCTGGCTGTGATCGGCCAAGGTTGCCAAAAAGGGATCCACAGCCTTGAGACCGGTCAGGTGGGGGAAAACCCGATAGGGGGTGCCAAAGCGCTGGGCCAGGATCTGAGCGGCAGGGCGCATGCTCTCGCCGACAGCTATGGTGAGGCCGGAACGCCCGAGCTGGCGCAATTGCTCAAGGGTGGTGCCGCCGTCTGGGGTCGCCCTAAAGCCGGTGCCCAAGTGTCCGTCCAGGGAACCCGCGGGATCCGGCACCAGGATCGGCTCTAGGCCAAAAGCCTCCGCCATTTCTTTGATCTCCTGGGCGTCGGCAGGGGTGAGGGCAGGCCCGCACAGCACCGTTACCTGGGCAGGGCGGACGGATCCCGACGGCGATTCCGGCAGGGTGCTGACCAAGCTGTTGACGGCGATGGCATAGCCGTCTTGCAGGGATCCTTTAAAGTCAGGCGTAGAGGCCAACACGATGGGCAGATCCTGCAATTGCGGCTGGCGCCGGCGCAGCTCTCGCAGGATGCGCGGCATATCGTCGCCGCGGGTTTCCGTGAGGCCGGTAGTGAGGAGGCCGATTAGCTCCGGCTGGGCCTTCTCCACCAAGGTGAGAATGGCAGCTTCGACATTCTCCTCGCCTCCCAAGATGGTGTCCACCTCGGACATGGCAGTGGTGGACATGGGAATGGCCTCGCGGAAATGGCGTACCAGCAGCGCTTTGGCAAAGGCCGTGCAGCCCTGGGAACCGTGGAAGAGGGGCAGACAGCCCTTGATCCCCAGAAAGGCCAGGGCCGCCCCCAGCGGAGCGCTGAGTTTGAGGGGGTTGACGCTGAGGGGCTTGCGTTCTTGAATCAACTGGGCCATCCTCCCACCTCCTTTGCTGCTGAGGTCTCCCAGGGGGCAGGCCGTCGCAACTGCTCCCAAATGGGACTGTGGAGGGCAGCATCGATTTCCCGCGCCAAGTTCACCAGGCCGCGATAGCCGGCATAGGCATGGTGCCGCTCCTGGTTGATGTCCAGAAAGGGGATGCGGGCCTTGAGGGCGGTGTACTGGTTGCGTCCGCCGGCGATGAGCAAGTCCGCCTTCGTGCGCCTCACCACTTGGAGCAGCTCTTGGGGGCTGCCCTTGTCCAGGAGAATGCCCTCTTGGCCAAGCAGCTCGCGGATGCGGGCTTTGTCTTCTTCGGTGCTTTTGCGGGTGCTGGTGGCCGTTACCTGCATCCCCAGATCTCGAGCGGCGGAGATGATCGACCAACTTTTCACGCCGCCGGTATAAAGGACAACTCGTTTGCCCGCCAGCCGCTGCCGGTAGGGGGCCAAAGCCGCCTCAGCGGCGCGAGTTTCTCGCTCGATGAGGGCCTCGGTACGCTCCTGCAGTTGCGGATCCTTCAGCCCTTGGGCAATGGCCCTTAGGCAGTGGCTCATCTCCTGCAGCCCGTAAAAGGAAGCCTCGATGTAGGGGATCCCGTAGCGCTCCTGCATCTTGCGGCCCACATTGAGCAGGGCTTTGGCGCAGATGAGGACGTTCAGCTTGGCCCGGTGGGCGGTACAGATCTCGCGGTAGCGGCCATCGCCGGTGATCTTGGCCAAGATGCGGATCCCCAGCTCGTCAAACAGAGGCAAGACATCCCACAGCTCGCCGGCAATGTTGTACTCGCCGATGAGGTTAATGTCGCGGGGAGTGGTGTACTCCGGGGAGGCGGTGCCGATAACATAGTCCAGCAGGGCTTCTCCGGCCAGACGGTTGCCTAGGTTTTTGCTGCCCACAAAGCCGGGCGCATTCACCGGAATGACCGGGATCCCAAGCTGGCGGCTGGCCCGCTGACACACGGCCTCCACATCGTCGCCAATGAGGGCAGTTATACAAGTGAGATAGACAAAAATGGCGGCAGGCTGGTATTTGGCCTGCAAGTCAAGGATGGCCTGGAACAGCTTTTCCTCCCCCCCGAAGATGATCTCGTTCTCGCTCAGATCGGTGGTGAAGCCCACCCGATAAAGCTGGGGGCCAGAAGAGAGGCTGCCCCGCGTCCCCCAAGAGTTGCCGCTGCAGGCGATCGGTCCATGCACCAGATGGGCGGCATCGGCGATCGGCACCAGGGCAATCGAGGCCCCATCAAAGGCACAGCCTCCCTGCGCTCCTCCGGGCTTGGCCTGCTCGGCACAGACCTTGTTTTTGCCTTTGCCGTCTTTCTTGTGGTTGTGCTCGCAGGCGGTCTCGTTGAGCAGCTCCGCCACTTTGGTTCGGCTGATCATGGGCATGATGGGATCTCCTGAGAAGAGGGGGGCTGGGGTTGAGCCGCAGCTTCGGCCAGATAAGCCGCCGCCCGTAGCCGCAGGGCGATGATCTCCTCGTAGAGGGGGTTGATGCGACAGAGGGCCGGAATGTGGACGGTGCGGGATCCCAGTCGGATATCCCGCTCAAAGGGACAGGAAGCCGGGATCAAACGACAAATCCAACGGGCCTGCCGGGATCCGCGAATTTCAATGCTGTTGAGCCAGCGGCGTGGCCACTGCAGGGCAGATCTGAAAATTGGGTTAAAAACCAGGCCGAGCCATCCCAAAGGGTTGCCGACTCTGGGATAGGGAAGAGAAGGGTAGGGATAAGTCATGGCTTAAACCTCCGAATGGGTAGGACTTGTAACAAGGGAACGTAGAGCGCACCATTCAAAAATCTGCTCCAGTTGCTCCAAAGAAATCAGCCCGTAATGCCAGAGGATCATCGGCAGGGGGCCCTGTTCACACCCATGCCGTTTCAGGGCGAAGGTGAGGGCGGATTCCGGGATCCCAAGCTCGACTTGCAAAAACTGGAGCAGCGGCGCCCGATCGGGGGTAAGCATGGCAGAGTCTCCCAAAACGAGAGGTGGGCGTGAATGGGCAGGCTAGGGTGGGGACAAGCCCAAAACCAAGCTGTCGGCAGCGAGAAAGTGGGCCAGGTGAAAGGCCCGTTCTTCTGTCTGCAGCAAAATCTGCTCGTAGAGGTGACGGGTGGCGCGATCCCCAACACTTTCCGCCAGAGCCGCCTGGCGACGCAGCAGATCGATCAGGCTTTGCTCGGCCCGCAAATCCGCTTCCAGCATGGGCCGCACGGCCAATGCATCGTCCCCTTCCGGGCTGAAGCAGCACAGCTCCGCCAGCTTGGCAAAGCTGGAGGCCGGGATCCCACCCAGGCCGTTCAGGCGCTCCCCCACCTCATGGGCGTGGTTCTGAACTTCCTGTAGACTTTCGTTGAAAAATTGATGAATTGAGTAGAACTCTGCTCCTTCGACAACCAGATGGTGCTTCAGATACTGCAAATACAGCCCCTGAAGACTGGCCCAAGCCAGGTTGAGGCCCTCGCAGATGGGAACCGTGATCTCCCGTCCCAGGTGAACGGGGTTGTCTCGGACTTGTTGGAAGGAGCGAGTTGAGGGGGATGGAGTGGTCATTGGCGCTACCAAAACGAGGTGAACAGGAGAAGCAAGAAGGCAAACGGCAGAGGTTCAGGGGTGGTCATCCCCTCCTGCAGATCTCTCAGGGGGATCCCAGGTCTGGAGAGACCAGCAGCGATCCAACCAACTCAGCCAGCCAGAGCGGTCAAGGGCGAAAAGGCGGAGCACACTGTGGACGAGGAGGGCTTCGGTGGGGGTGTGAATCACCACCCACAGTTGGCCGGTCGAGGTACAGCCACAGGTCAAATCCAGCTCTTGCAGACGGTAGAGAATCCGCCAGCGATCGCAACGGGGCACCTGCAGCACTTCAGCCGTTTCCGGTTGGGGAGAAACAAGGGGGAACATAAGCTCACCGGTTGGGAAGCAGGAGGGAGTCTCAGCAGAGGGCAGAACCGTTGGGGTTCTGTTCCCCCGCTTATATCCCCCGCTTATAGCAAGCGGCTGCAGGGGCTCAGGCTTGGCAGCGGGCGATCAGGATTGATTGAGTTATTGCCGATGTACTCAAACCCTGGAAGCTTGGCCCAGAGGGCAAAAAAAGTTTTTCTGAGGGCAGGGGGTTGAGTCTTTTGCCCGCAGGGATCCGGTATTTTTGGGGAAGGGTATGGGTATTTGAGCGAGTACATCCCCCCTGTCACAACAAGAAAGTCCGACGGCCTGCCGCCGCAATAGTCTTCACTTCCTTGGCGAGGACTTTGCCCCAGGGGGATCTTTCCTCAAACTCAAACGGCTATTTTCAATACACTTTTGGGCTGATACGATATTAAATCGTAGCAATTGATGCAAAACGCAGCCGAGGCTGCGGCGCTTGAGTGCATCTGAGCAGATTTTTAGTATTTCTTAAGCATTGCCCCAAGCCCTTGTCGAATCAGGGATTCCGGGGATCCTCCCCACAGCCGGATCCCCCGCCCCTTTGGGTCAAAATACGGCATCCCCGGCCTTGAAAAACCAGACCCTTGACCCCTAAAAAAAGTTGGATTTGGCCTGCCATCAGGCTTTGCAGGTCTTGAGTACAAAGCCAATAAACTCGATCAGTTCTACCGGGCTGAGTGCAACGGAGCGGGCAGAGGGCGGTTGATATAACCGCCAGTAACGTTCTATCCCCTGGTTGACCCCACTATGCCGCCCCTTTCAACTCCGCCCCGCCAGGGATCCCCCTTCCCATCGGCCTGCGCTTGCAGCAGCAGCCCCCGCCAGGCCCTCCCCCCTCATCTGCAGCAACGCATCGCCACCCATCCCTGCTACAGCGAAGCAGCTCACCATCACTACGCCCGCATGCACGTGGCGGTAGCCCCCGCCTGCAACATCCAGTGCAACTACTGCAACCGCAAGTTCGACTGTGCCAACGAGAGCCGGCCCGGTGTGGTCAGCGAGCTGCTTACCCCGGCGGAAGCCGCCCACAAAGTGCTGGTGATTGCCGGCAAGATCCCGCAACTGACGGTGGTGGGCATTGCTGGGCCTGGGGATCCCTTGGCCAACCCCAAGCAAACCTTCGAGACCTTTGCCCGCATTGCCGAGAAAGCTCCGGATCTCAAGCTTTGCCTTTCCACCAACGGCCTGATGTTGCCGGACTACATCGACGAGATCAAACGGCTGAACATCGACCACGTCACCCTGACCATCAACATGGTGGATCCGGAGATCGGGGCCAGGATCTACCCCTGGATCCGCTGGCGACGCAAGCGCATTCGGGGGGTGGAGGCAGCCCGCATCCTGCACGAGCGGCAGATGGAAAGCCTGGATCTGTTGCGGGAGGCAGACATCCTCTGCAAAGTCAACTCCGTTCTCATTCCCGGCATCAACGACACCCACCTCTTGGAAGTGAACCGGGTGATCCAGGAGAAAGGGGCTTTCTTGCACAACATCATGCCCCTGATCTCGGCGCCCGAACACGGCACTTACTTCGGCCTCATCGGCCAGCGGGGCCCCACCCCTCAGGAATTGAAAGCCCTGCAAGATCGGTGCTCCGGCAACATGCGGATGATGCGCCACTGTCGCCAGTGTCGGGCGGACGCGGTGGGCCTGCTGGGGGAAGACCGCAGCCAAGAGTTTACCAAGGAGCGCTTTATGCAGATGACCCCCGAATACGACCCCGAAAAACGCCGCCAGGTCCAGGCAAGCATTGCCCAACTGCAAGCTCAGCAGCAGTCAACCCCAACCCACTGGACAGCCGACCTGCCTCCCGACAGCCCCTCCATCCTGGTGGCCGTAGCCAGCAAAGGCGGCGGCTTGGTCAATCGCCACTTCGGCCATGCACGGGAGTTTTTGATCTACGAGGTCAACGCCCGTGGGGCGCAGTTTGTCGGCCACCGCAAGATCCCGCAGTACTGCCACGGGGGATCCGGGGAGGACAACAACCTAGAGCAAATTCTGGATCTCATCCGGGATTGCCGAGCTGTATTGGTCTCCAAGATCGGCGATTGCCCCATGAAGCGCATCCGCGAGGCCGGCATCGAAGTGGTGGAAGACTACGACCTCATTGAAACGGTGGCCCTCAAGTTTTACCGCACCTGGTTGGTCAACCAGACCTTGGACAGCAAATCTCCCCGATCCTAAAAATCTCGCTTTGGAGCTTGGCTATGGCTACTGCAACTGCTCTCACCAAAGGCGGACTGCCCTGGATCCCACAGTTTATCGAAAGCTTGGATATCAGCCGCTGCCTCGGCTGTAGCCGTTGCCTCAAGGTCTGTGGCCGGGGTGTGTTCGCCCTCAGAGCCCTCAACGAAGACGGCGAGTTTGTCGAAAACGAAGAGGAAGAAGAAAGTGAGCGCAAAGTGATGACCATCCTCAATGCCGCCCTCTGCATCGGCTGTCAGGCTTGCGCCCGCATTTGCCCAAAGCAGTGCCATTCTCACGCTCCGCAAGCCGTTTAACGTTGCCCAACCCCTACCTTGTATCGATTCGGAGCCTGTATGAACCCCGTGATCTACCTGGACAACAACGCCACCACCGCCGTGGATCCCCTGGTTCTGGAGGCGATGCTGCCCTATTTGCAGACCTTCTACGGCAACCCCTCCTCGATGCACAGTTTTGGCGGCCAGGTGGGGCGTGCCCTTAACCAAGCCCGCGAACAGGTGGCAGCCCTTCTGGGAGCCGACCCGACGGAGATTGTCTTCACCAGTGGCGGCACCGAAGGCAACACCACAGCCATCTATGCAGCCTTGGCAGCCCAACCCCAGAAGCGCCACATCATCACCACGCAGGTAGAGCACGCCTCGGTGCTCAACGTCTGCAAGCACCTGGAAAAACAAGGCTACCGCGTCACCTACCTCTCGGTGGATGAGCAAGGCTGCCTGGACTTTCTGGAGTTGGAAGCAGCCCTGACCGGCGATACTGCCCTGGTGAGCTGCATGGCCGCCAACAACGAGACGGGCGTGCTTTTCCCCATCGAGGCGGTGGGATCCCTGGCTCGCAGCTATGGGGCTGTTGTCCATGTGGACGCAGTACAGGCGGTGGGCAAGATCCCTCTCGATCTGCAGCGCCTGCCAGTGGATCTCCTCACCCTTTCCGGGCACAAGCTGCATGCCCCCAAGGGGATCGGCGCCCTCTATGTGCGGCGGGGCTTTCGCTTCCGTTCTCTGTTGCTGGGAGGACATCAAGAGCGGGGCCGTCGCGCCGGAACGGAAAATGTGCCGGGCATCATCGCCCTGGGCAAAGCGGCTGAGCTGGCCCAAGCCCACCTCGGGGATCCCCATGAGCGGCTGCTGCGGGATCGCCTGGAGCAGGGCTTGCTGCAGCGGATCCCGGATATCCAGGTTAACGGCCACCCCACCCGGCGGCTGCCCAACACCACCAACCTGGGCTTCAAGTTCGTGGAAGGGGAAGCGATCCTCTTCTGGCTGAACAAATACGGCATCTGCGCCTCCTCCGGCTCCGCCTGCACCTCGGGATCCCTGGAGCCCTCCCATGTGCTGCGGGCCATGGGCCTGCCCTACACCGTTTTGCACGGCTCAATCCGCTTCAGCCTCTCTCGCTTTACCCAGCCGGCAGAGGTGGAGCGGGTGCTGGAGGTTTTGCCGGGGATCATTGAGCATTTGCGGGCCATCTCCCCCTTCAGCCACGAGGCGGAAGACTGGCTGCAACAGCAGGAACGGGAACTGGCTCGCCGCTGACCCCCCTCAAACTCATCTTCCCTCGACCGTTCGCATCCTCAACTCAGGATCCAGCCATGTGGGACTACAGCGAAAAAGTTTTGGAACTCTTCTACCACCCCAAAAACCAAGGGGCGATGGATCCCAGCTCCGAGCCCGGTGTTCGGGTGGTGGTTGGAGAAGTGGGCAGCATCACCTGCGGCGATGCCCTGCGGCCCTACTTAAAGGTGGACGAGGCTAGCGAGCGGATTTTAGCTGCCAGCTTCCAAACCTTCGGCTGCACCAGCGCCATCGCCTCTTCCTCGGCTCTGACGGAGCTGATCACCGGCCTCACTCTGGATGAAGCCCTGCGGATCGACAACCGCCAAATCGCTGACTACCTAGGCGGCCTGCCCCCCGCCAAGATGCACTGCTCGGTGATGGGGCAAGAGGCTCTGGAGGCAGCCATCTACAGCTATCGCGGCCTTCCTCTGCCTGACCACACGGATGATGACAGCGCTTTGGTCTGCTCCTGCTTTGGCGTCAGCGAGCAAAAGATCCGCCGCTTGATCCGGGAAAACCACCTCACCTCCGCTGAGGAAGTAACAGCCTACAGCAAAGCGGGCGGCGGTTGTGGCTCCTGCCTGGCCCAGATTGAAGACCTGATTGCCGCTGTTCTGGCCGAGACTGACGCAACCCCTTCAGAAGATTCAAGAAATTCAAAAGGGAACTCCCAAAACCAGACAGAGCCCTCTCCCGCTGCTCCCTCTCCCCTCACCACCTTGCAAAAGATCGCCCGCATTCAGGCCGTCCTGGAGGAGGAAGTTCGCCCGCTGCTGTTGGCCGATGGCGGCGATGTGGAGCTGTACGACCTGGAAGGGGATCAGGTGTGGGTGCGCCTCAAGGGATCCTGCACCACCTGCCCCAGCCAGCAAAACACCCTGCGGTTGCTCATCGAAACCCGCCTGCAAGAACAGGTGTGGCCCACCTTAACCGTGCATGCCCTCTAGTTCCCCATTCTCGATAAGCCTGAGAGCCCTATGATCTGCCCCACTGTTACTCCCCGTCGCTTCCCCCATCTCCTGCCTCGATTCGGGAGAGCCCCACCGTTCAACCGGTTTGCTTTTGGATTCCAAGGGATCCAAGGCTGCCTTCCCGCGAGCTGAAATCCTTTGCAGTAAGGATCCCGTCTCGCTAATGCGACCAGTTGCGCCCATTGGCAAGAGATTTCTAACCCTTAAGTCGCCCTCAAGTTTTTCCTCAAGTCTTCATTAGGAGAACTGAACCATGAGACAAATTGCATTCTACGGCAAAGGCGGTATCGGCAAATCCACCACCTGTCAGAATACCGTTGCCGGTATGGCCGAATTGGGGCAGCGGATCATGATCGTCGGCTGCGACCCGAAGGCCGATTCCACCCGCCTCATGTTGCACTGCAAAGCCCAGACCACCGTCCTTCACCTGGCGGCTGAGCGGGGATCCGTAGAAGACGTGGAGCTGGAAGAAGTGGTTCTCACCGGCTACCGAGGGGTGCGCTGCGTGGAATCCGGTGGCCCCGAGCCTGGCGTTGGCTGTGCCGGACGAGGCATCATCACCGCCATCAATTTCTTGGAAGAAAACGGTGCCTACGAGGATCTGGACTTTGTCTGCTACGACGTGCTGGGGGACGTGGTCTGCGGCGGTTTTGCCATGCCCATTCGGGAGGGCAAGGCCCAAGAGATCTACATTGTTTGCTCCGGCGAAATGATGGCCATGTATGCGGCCAACAACATCGCCCGCGGCGTGCTGAAATACGCCTACTCTGGCGGCGTGCGCTTGGGTGGCTTGATCTGCAACAGCCGCAAAGTGGATCGCGAGATCGAGCTGATCGAAGCTCTAGCCGAAAAGCTCAACACCAAGATGCTGCACTTCATCCCCCGCGACAACGTGGTTCAGCACGCGGAATTGCGCCGCATGACGGTGATCGAGTACTCCCCCAACTGCAACCAAGCTGACGAGTACCGCGCCCTGGCCAAAAAAATCATCAACAACACGGATCTGAGGATCCCCACCCCCATCTCTATGGATGAGCTGGAGCAGTTGTTGATAGAGTTCGGCGTTTTGGACGACGACCAGAAAATCGCCCACCTCATCGGCAAAACCGAAAAAGAGCTGGCCCCTGTCTGATCCCCGAAAAGACGGGCTGGGGGTAGCTGGTTTCCTCCCTCAGCCCCCCCTCGCACTGTGGCTTTTATCCATGACACCCAATAGCTGAGGTTCTCATGACTACTCTGAAAAGTACCCTCAAAGAGGAAACCCGGAAAATCGTAACGGAGGTTCTGGAAACCTACCCCGAAAAAGCTCAGAAAAAGAGAGCTAAGCACCTCAACGTCTATGACGAGGGCAAAGCAGATTGCGGAGTAAAATCTAACATTAAATCCATCCCCGGCGTCATGACCACCCGCGGCTGTGCTTACGCCGGTTCCAAAGGAGTGGTGTGGGGGCCGGTCAAAGACATGATCCACCTCAGCCACGGCCCCGTGGGCTGCGGCTACTACTCCTGGTCGGGACGGCGCAATTACTACGTGGGAATCACCGGGGTAGATACCTTCGTTACCATGCAGTTCACCTCCGATTTTCAGGAGCGAGATGTGGTGTTCGGGGGGGACAAAAAACTGGCCAAACTCTTGGTGGAAGCCAGCGAACTCTTCCCCTTGGCCAAAGGCATTACCATCCAGTCCGAATGCCCCGTCGGCTTGATCGGGGATGACATCGAGGCAGTGGCCAAGAGAGTTTCCAAAGAAATTGGCAAGCCGGTGGTACCGGTGCGCTGCGAAGGCTTTCGGGGGGTCTCCCAGTCCCTGGGCCACCACATTGCTAACGATACAGTGCGGGACTGGGTTCTGCCCATTGCCGACAAGAAAGCCAAGGAGGGATCCCTCAACTTTGAGCCCGGCCCCTACGATGTGGCCCTGATTGGGGACTACAACATCGGCGGCGACGCTTGGTCTTCCCGGATTTTGCTGGAGGAGATGGGCCTGCGGGTAGTGACCCAGTTTTCCGGCGATGGCACCTGGAACGAGATGCTGCTTGCCCCTCGGGTGAAGCTGAATCTCATCCACTGCTACCGCTCCATGAACTACATCTGCCGCCACATGGAGGAAGCCTACGGGATCCCCTGGCTGGAGTTCAACTTCTTTGGCCCTACCCAAATTGCCAAGTCGCTGCGGGCCATCGCCCAGCGGTTTGACGAGACCATCCAGGCCAAGGCAGAGCAGGTGATCGCCAAGTACAAGCCCCAGAGCGAGGCCATCATTGCCAAGTACCGTCCCCGCCTGGAGGGCAAGCGGGTGATGCTGATGGTGGGCGGACTGCGGCCCCGCCACGTCATCCCGGCCTTCCGGGAGCTGGGCATGGAGGTGATTGCCACCGGCTACGAATTCGGCCACGGCGACGACTACAAGCGCACCACCCAGTACATCGACGATGGCACCCTCATCTACGATGACGTGTCCGGCTACGAGTTTGAAGAATTTGCCAAGAGGTTGAAGCCAGATCTCATCGCCTCCGGCATCAAGGAGAAGTACGTCTTTCAAAAGATGGCTTTGCCCTTCCGCCAGATGCACTCTTGGGACTACTCCGGCCCCTATCACGGCTACGACGGCTTTGCCGTGTTCGCTCGCGATATGGATTTGGCTTTGAATAGCCCCACCTGGGATCTGGTCAAAGCCCCCTGGAAATCCTAGCTTGCCGCCGGGATCCCAAACGCGAACGGCCCTTCCTTCCCCTGCCCCTCATTAGGAGACCGACCATGCCGCAAGATATCCAAGACATCAAAGATCACGCCCGCCTGTTTCAAGATCCGGAATATCAGGCGCTTCTGCAGTGCAAGCAAACCTTTGAAGATCTCCCTTCCCCGGAAGAAGTGGCCCGGGTGGCCGAATGGACAAAATCTTGGGAATACCGGGAGAAAAACTTTCAGCGGGAAGCTTTGACGATAAACCCTGCCAAGGCTTGCCAGCCCTTAGGGGCCATCTTCGCCGCTGTCGGCTTTGAGGGAACTCTGCCCTTTGTCCATGGATCCCAGGGGTGTGTGGCCTATTTTCGCACCCATCTCACCCGCCACTTTAAGGAGCCCTTTTCGGCGGTCTCCACCTCGATGACGGAAGATGCGGCGGTGTTTGGCGGCCTCAAAAACCTAATCGAGGGACTGGAAAATGCCTACGCCCTCTACAAGCCCAAGATGATCGCCGTGTGCACCACCTGCATGGCGGAGGTGATCGGGGATGACCTGGGAGCCTTCATCACCACGGCCAGAAATGAGGGAGTTATTCCCCACAACTTCCCGGTGCCCTATGCCCACACGCCAAGCTTTGTGGGATCCCACATCACCGGCTATGACAACATGCTCAAGAGCATTCTCAGCACCCTCACCGAGCCGGTGGGCCGCACGGGTAGCAATGGCTACATCAACGTCATCCCCGGTTTCGATACCTACATGGGCAGCTTGCGGGAGATCAAGCGCATCTTCGGCTTATTCGGGATCCCGCTGACCCTGCTGGCGGACAACTCCGACTATTTGGATTCGCCCAACGACGGCACTTTCCACATGTATCCCGGAGGAACCCCTTTGGAGGCGGCTGCCCAATGCCTCAACGCCGAGGCTACTTTTTCCTTCCAGCGCTACACCACGCCCAAGACCCTGGAGTTTCTGGCAGAGGCCTCGGGTCGGCCCACCCTGACGGCGCGGCCAGTGGGTATTCGGGGCACGGATGAGTTTTTGATGCAGCTATCCCAGTTAACGGGCAAGCCCATTCCCGCCGAGCTGGAGATCGAACGGGGCCGGGCGGTGGATGCTTTCACGGACTCCCAAGCGTGGATCCACGGCAAGCGGGTAGCCCTGTATGGGGATCCGGATCTGGTGATGGGCTTGCTCAGCCTGTTGCTGGAGCTGGGAGCGGAGCCGATCCATGTGGTGGTGACCAACAGCAACGAGGAGTTCGAAGCCGAGGCGCGGGCACTGCTGGCCTCCAGTCCCTATGGACAGGGGGCAACCGTCTGGGGGGGCAAGGATCTCTGGCATCTGCGCTCTCTGATGTTCACCGAGCCGGTGGATCTGCTGATCGGCAATTCCTACGGCAAATACCTATGGCGGGATACGGGCACGCCTTTGGTGCGCATCGGCTACCCCATCTTCGACCGCCACCATCTGCATCGCTATCCCACCTATGGCTATGTGGGGGCGCTCAACCTCCTTAACTGGATTGTCAACACCATTCTGGATGAGGCAGATCGGCGCAGCATCATCCCCGGCAAAACCGACATCTCCTTCGACTTAATTCGTTGATGGCCAGAGCAGCGGGATCCCAAAGGCCGGACTTTGTCGGACTTTGTCAAGGATCCCCTGCTCCAAAGACTCCACCCCGCTAAGAGGAACAGCCAAGCCTTACAGGAATCTGATGAATTCTGCGGCAACTTGGTTGAGCTTTCTACCCTGGACATGATTGCCCTGACGCAACCGGGGTCCCGCTAGCGGTGCGGAGCACCATCGACGGTTACCGATTGCCTAGGCGGGCCGTAGGTCTTGGAGGATGGATCCCATGAATTCCTCTGTTACCATCAACGACACCACCCTGCGCGATGGGGAGCAAGCAGCAGGGGTAGCCTTCCAAATCCCCGAGAAAATCTCCATTGCTGCCCTCTTGGATGCCATTGGCGTGCCCGAGATCGAGGTGGGGATCCCGGCCATGGGCGCTGTGGAAACGGAAGCCATTCGCGCCATGCTCAGCCTGGGGCTGCGGGCCCACCTGCTGGGGTGGAACCGGGCTGTGCCCAGCGATATCCTCGCCTCTATTCGTTGCGGCCTCAAGCGGATCCACATCTCCGTGCCGGTCTCGGATCGGCAAATGGCCGCTAAGTTCCAAGGGGATCGCCCTCGGCTGCTGCGACAGTTGCGCCAATGCGTGGAGATGGCCTTGGAGCAAGGGCTGTGGGTCTCGGTGGGGGCAGAAGATGCCAGCCGCACCCCCCTGGAGCAGGTGATCGAGTTGGCCCAAATGGCCCAAAGCTGGGGCTGTCGGCGCTTCCGCTACTGCGATACGGTGGGCGTTTTGGATCCTTTTAGCACCTACAGGCAGATTCGCCGTCTGGTGCGGGCCATCGATATCCCTGTGGAGATGCATACCCACGACGACCTGGGCATGGCCACTGCCAATGCCTTAGCCGGGATCCGCGCCGGCGCTCAGTCGGTGAACACCACCGTCAACGGCTTGGGGGAACGGGCCGGCAATGCCCCCTTGGAAGAGGTGGTGATGGCTTTGCGCTACACCTTGGGGATCGACGTTGGGGTGGATACCTGCCGTCTGCGGGAGCTGTCTCAACAGGTGGCGCGGGCCAGCGGTGCTCCCCTACCTCCCTGGAAGGCCATCGTCGGTGACAACGCCTTTGCCCACGAGTCGGGCATTCACGCTGCAGGGGTGCTACGGGATCCCCAGACCTATGAGCCTTTCCCGCCAGAGGCGGTAGGCAGCCAGCGGCGGCTGGTGTTGGGCAAACACTCCGGCAGGCATTTGCTGCTCCAGATCCTCAAGGAACACGGGATCCCTGTCGAGCAGATCCCACCTGGCCAACTGGAAAAGCTCCTGGAACAGGTGCGGCAGCACGTCACCCACTGCAAGCATCCGATCCCACCGGCGGAACTGGCCCGTTATTGCCGCGCAACGCTGACGCAATGGGCGCAACACACTCCAGAACCCATCCCAGAGGAGAGCCATCCCGATGTTGTCTAACCGCTTGTCCGGAAAGGAAACTTCCAAATCTCAGGCCATTTTGGCAGCCGTGTCTCGACGGGCGCGCCAAGTAGGCCGCAGCCTAACCCGCCAAGAGCTTTGTCAGGTGCTGGCAGAAATCACAGGAGGTACCCCATGAGCGACGAACTGGAGCTGGATCGCCCTCCCCAATTTGAGCTGGGCGACAAAGTCCGCATCCGTAAGGTCATCCGCAACGATGGCACCTTCTTCGGCCAGCCGGTGGGGAAAATCTTGGCCGTTCCGGGCGACGAAGGTTACGTGATTTCCATTGGCACCTTTCTACAACGGTTTTACGTCTATGCCGTCCACTGCTTGGCCAAAGGCTTGGTGGTGGGGTGCCGTGCCCAAGAGCTGGAACTTGTGGAGAAAGGGCTATGGCTATGAAAGTCATCCTGCACGAAAGTGCCTACGGGCATTTGATGGTCTACGTTCCCAAAAAAGATCTGGAAGAGTCGGTTGTGGCCACCCGTTCAGAGGCCGGGGAAACCATTTTCACCTTGAGCAACGGTTGGGAATTGTCCATCCCGGAGCTGCCGGAGCCTTTGTCTCTGCCCAAGACGGTAGAGGCCAAACGCCTCTAGCCAACGGTTGGCTGAACAATTCAAGCAATTCTATTCCTATCGGCTCATCCTCGAAAGGGCTGAGAGAATGGGTTGAACTCAGCTCTAACAAGCTCCAAATACCCATGAAAAGGGTTGGATCCCCCATTACTTTGTATAGACAACCAGCCTATGGAGGGAGATGGCTTTTTATCCTCCTGGGGCTCCTGGTTCTTCTTTGCCTGGGAACCGTCTATTCCTGGAGCATTTTCCGCAAGCCTCTGGAAACAGAGCTGGGGATCGGGGCCAGTGAGAGCCTGCTGCCCTACACCGTTGCCCTCGTGTTTTACGCTACCCTCATGCCCATCACAGGGTTTGTCATCCCCCGCTGGGGATCCCGCCGAGTACTGGCTCTGGGGGGCAGCTTGGTGGGCCTGGGCTATGGGCTGGCCAGCTTCGCCCCCTCCATTGGGTGGATTGCCCTCTGCTATGGAGTCATTGCCGGCAGCGGTGTGGGAATAGCCTATGGAGTGCCAATGGCCGTGGCAGCCCGTTGGTTCCCGGATCGCAAGGGATTGGCCGTGGGATCCACCATTGTCGGCTTTGGCCTATCTCCCCTGCTCACTGCTCCCCTGGCCAACTGCTTGATCGAGGCACTGGGGGCTCGGCCTACGCTGCTGATTTTGGGGATCCTCTTTGCAGCGGTGATCTTGGGGATCGCAACCCAACTGAGATTTCCTCCCCCCGATTGGATCCCTTCCCCATCTTTTCCAAGAAAATCCACGGACAGCCCAGATCACCCTCTACCGGCTTCTAGGCGCTCTCTCCCTCTGCTGAGAAACCCCTCCTTCTATGGCCTGTGGATCTGCTATGCCATCGGCACCCTGGTTGGTTTAAGCGCCATTGGGATTTCTGGTCCTGTGGGGGAAGAGCTGATCGGCCTGGATCCCCCTGCGGCTGCCAACAGCGTGGCTCTCTTCGCCATTTTCAACGGGATCAGCCGTCCTCTGTTTGGCTGGTTGGCCGATCGATTACATCCCCATCAGGTTACTACGGGCTCCTATGGGCTGATCCTGCTGGCCTGTGGGCTAATGCTCCTGCCTCCTCAGGGATCCCTTCTGGGCTATTGGGTAGCCTTTTCCTTGCTTTGGTTTTGCCTGGGGGGGTGGCTGGCCATGGCTCCCGCCCTGACCCTGCGCTTGTTTGATCCCGAACGCTACGCCCAGAACTACGGCATTGTGTTTACCGCCTATGGAGTTGGGGCCTTGGTGGGAACGATGATCGCGGGGCAAATTCGCGATAGGCTGGGCAGCTATAGCTATACCTTTTATGGGATGGCCGCCTTGGCGGTGGTGGGGATCTGGGTGGCCAACGTTTTTTTGAAAGAGAAGTTGTAGGAGCTTCAAGCCAGCGGGCACAGCAGGGATCCCATCAGCAGGGGCAGCAATCCCCTACTTCATACCCTCCACTGCAGGGCTGGGTGAACCAACTTAAAGACTTGCCCCCCCAAGGCAAGCAGTTTGGTAGAGTAGTACGGCTATTGCCGACAGATTGGGATCGTGGCGGAATGGTAGACGCTACGGACTTAAAATCCGTTGTTCCTCAAGAACGTGAGGGTTCGAGTCCCTCCGATCCCATTATCCCCTGATCCCTGTCTGTTCCAGCACATTCAGCAAGTCCGGGATCCGAACCCAGGCATCTTCTCGATCCAAATCGGGGCTGGAAAGAAGAGCCACCAAAGCCGGATCGCAAACAGGCGCCACCAAGGGGAAATACCTTAACCCTGCCACCTGAGCAATACTCCAAAAATAGGGAAGCACTGCATTGCTGGGCAAGATCTCGATGACGGTGGTGCCGGGTTGACAAAAGGCGAGGTTGGTCAGGCCCGCCCCGTGGATCCCGATCACCGCCTCTGCCCCCTGCATCAGGGCTATTTGCTCGGGAAGAGAGAGGGTTTCCATCTGCACCGGTACAAATCCCCAGGGGCGCAAGCAGGCCAGCACCTCCGCTTCGTTGATCACCCGCCGCCAGCGGGCAGAGCGACGGCTGATGTAAATTCGCCGCGGTTGTAAGGGGTCAATGGATAAACTCGGCTGGGCCAGTTGCCGCAGCACCTCCAATCCCCTGGGCGTCAAACACCCCACCGGAGCGCCTGCCGAGGGCACGATCAGGTTCTGGGCTTGCAGATGGGATCCCCCCAACTGCTCAAAGCTGAGGATGCGCTCGGCTGGGATCCCCAAAGCAGCCAAGCTCTGCACCTGAAAGGGCTTTCTTTGATACCCGTGGATCAAGATGGGGATGTCCTTTTCCAGGGCACCCGACCGCTGCAGGATATCGAGGGCCGGCAGAATATCCACCATCCAGTGAAAGTAATTAACTGCCCCCAAGGGCAAAAGGGCAACGGGGCCATCCAGTGGGATCGGTGGGGGGAGATGGGGCAAGCCCAGCAGGGGGTGGTGTCGCAGGTGATCTGGCCTGTAGTCCCAGTCGAGGAACTCCGGCGGCGGCAAGCTCAGGGATAGATCGGCGAGCAATTCTCCCCGGCGGGTGAGCACCCCGCTGGCAAAGCTGGCGTAGAGGTGGCGGGGATAGTGGCCCACGTGGACGGATCCTCGGGGGATCTGGGCGACAAAGGTCTCTGCCAAGGGGATGCGCTGCGGGCGCAACTTTTGCAAAATGTCGGGATCAGCGGCAGGGGGCGCTTTTAGACAGAGAACCCCCCCTGGATCCAGCAGTTGGTAGTCCCCTTCGCCCGTGGCCTGATGCCACTGTCGGGTGGTGAGGTAGCCTTGGGTTGGCACTGGCCAGAAGTCAGTTGTAGGGGGAGTGCTCTGGGAAAAGGAGTCTGCTGGAGGGGCAACGCCTTCTGGAGCCCAACGCTGCCGCCAAGCCGAGTACAGCAGGCAATCGGGGCCCTCCCCTCTGCATGCCTGCTCCAGTCCAGACCGCAGAGGGCTTTCTCCGCCGCTGCCCTCGCACCACGCCTGCACCCAATTCCGTTCCGCTGCCACCGCTCGGCAAACCTTCTCCCAAGCGGCCTCAGGGTGATCCAGCCGCACTTCCGCTTCCGCCCAGTAGCTGTAGAGTTGCGCCGTCCCGGTGCCCCGCGCCTCAGCCGCCTGGAAACACCCCACAGCCTGAACTGGATCCTGCAGATCCAGCCACACCAGGCCCATCTGTACCCAGGGATCCCCCCACTCAGGGCGCAGCCGCGCAGCCTCCTGCAGAGGGGAAATCGCCTCTCGCAAACGGCCCAGCTTCATCAGGGCCAAGCCCCAGCGCCAAAAACTCTCTGCCGCCGTCGGATCCTGCTGGCAAGCCCGCTCAAACCACTCCGCTGCCGAGCTCCACAGCCGGCTCCGCTCTTGGGTCAGGCCAATGCGGTGGGCAGCCAAAGCCTGGCCAGAAGACGGCTCCAGCCCAGAAAGCCCATCCCCCACCTCCAGAAGCTGCCGATACAGAGCTGCTGCCTGCGGCCAATGGCCCTTCTCCCACAGCCTTTCCGCCAAAGCCTGCAAGCCCCTCAGCAGGTGGTAGACGGCCTCGGATTCGGCCACCCCCCCCGCTTGCAGCATCGCCAAGCCCTCTTGCCACACCAGCTGCGCCTCCAGTTCCCGACCCAGCAGGAGATAGGCGGCTCCCAGCTCCCAATACAGCTCTGGAGAGGGGGATCCCTGCTCGAGCTGTTGCTGTAAAACCTGGGTAACGCGTTCGTAATGTCCCTGCTCCCAATCCTCAAGGAGAAAAGCGGAAGACAACAGATGGGAGGGTAGAGCTGGGTTGAGAGCCATGTCTTTGTGGATGAGAAACAGTGTTACAAACTGCAACAACCTCCCCACTCTGGGCCCGTGCCCCTAGTATTCTAGGCTTGGCTTCCCCCTCAGGGATCGGGCATCGATCCTTCTCAGCTCAGAGAGGGATGCTCCTCCAGTCGTGGGTCAGCCTCTTCACCCCCTTCGATGGCACTGTCCTCGGCCTTTGTCGGCAGTTTTTTCGATCAAAACGGAGTTTAAGAGATCGATGGGTATCAACGTATCCGCTGGCGCAGTCGTTTCCAGCCCCCGTCTGTACCAAACCGTGCCTGTATCGACCATCTCCCAGGCGGAACAGCAGGATCGCTATCTGGGACGCACCGAGTTGGATCGCCTCGAGGATTTTTTCTCCAGCGGCCTGAAACGGCTGGACATTGCCCAGGTGATTGCAGCCAACTCCGAAATCATCGTCAGTCGCGCCGCCAACCGCATCTTCACGGGGGGCTCGCCCATGGCCTATCTGGAGCGGCCCGAAGTTACTCAAGATGAGAAGGAAGCCTTCAAGCTGGGCACTGCCTTCTATGTGGAATCCACCGGCGGATTCATCGAGGCCATCCGCAACATCTTCAGCGCCAGCGGCGTGGAGATTCCCCCCAACTTCCGCCCCATCAACATCTCCCGCTACGGGGCTGCCAACATGCGCAAATCGCTGCGGGATCTGAGCTGGTTTTTGCGCTACGTCACCTACGCTTTGGTGGCCGGGGATCCCAGTATCATCGCCGTCAACACCCGCGGCCTGCGGGAGATCATCGAAAATGCCTGCTCCGCCGAGGCCACCATTGTCGCCATTCAAGAGATGAAACGGGCGGCGGCTGGCTACTTCCGCAAAGATGCCGAAGCAGTTGCCATCATCAACCAATATTTCGATGTCTTGCTGAGCGAGTTCATCGCCCCCGCCCCTTCCGACAAGCTGCGGCAGCGCAATGCCAGCACCGCCGACGGGATCCCTCTGCAAGGGCTGCAGCTACCCCAGATCTACAACTTGGCTGCCGAAAAAGTTCCCGTTTTTGCCATGAAGCCGGGGCTGTCCAACGCCGAGAAAGAAGAAGTCATCAAGGCCGCCTATCGACAGGTGTTTGAGCGGGATATCCGCCGCGCCTACGGCCTCAAGCTTTCCGACCTGGAGTCGAAGGTGAAAAACGGCGAGATCTCCATGAAGGAGTTCATTCGCCGCCTAGGCAAATCGGAGCTGTATCGCAAGCAGTTCTACGAGCCTTACATCAACAGCCGCGTCGTGGAGCTGGCCTTCCGCCACTTCCTGGGGCGGGCTCCCGAAACCCGCGAGGAAGTGCAGACCTACTTCTCCATCATCTCCAGCAAGGGTCTGGCTGGCCTGGTGGACGCGCTGGTGGATAGCCGCGAGTACGGAGACTACTTCGGCGAAGAGACGGTACCCTACCTGCGCAAGCTGGGGGTAGAAGCGCAAACCAGCGCCAACTGGGGGGCCAAATTCGACCTCTACAACTACGCTGCCCCCCGCCGCAAGGTGCCCCAGTTCATTACCCTCTTTGCCCGCTACAACCGGCCCCTGCCGGATCAGCATGCCTATGGCTCCGGCAATGACCCGCTGGAGATCCAATTTGGGGCCATCTTCCCCAAGGAAACCCGTTCCCTCAGCGCCCGCCCTGCTCCCTTCAACAAAGATGTCAAGCGCATCCTCATCCGGCGCGGCTTTGCCCTCACCAACGAGCGCACCAATCCCAGAGCAGCAGGGGATCCCGGCAGCCTTGGCCCGAAGGTTTTCAAGCTCACCCAGACTCCGGGAGATCGCAGCCGACGGCTGGGGGTGCGGGCCGGCATTGTCGGCAGCGAGGGATCCACCCAGGCGGTGATCCGCGCCTGCTACCAACAGGTATACGGCTATGTGCCCTACGAAGGCCAACGGCTGACCCGCTGGGAGATCAAGCTGGAGTCGGGGGAAATTCCCGTCAAAGAGTTTGTGCGCCAACTGGCCAAGTCGGATCTCTTCCGCAACAAGTACTGGTCCAGCTTGTATGTCTGCAAAGCCATCGAGTTCATCCACCGCAAGCTACTGGGCCGACCCACCTACGGACGGCAAGAGATGAACCGCCTGTTTGACATTGCCTCCAAGCAGGGGTTCTACGCGGTGGTGGATGCCATCTTGGACGGCGAGGAGTACCAGCGGGTCTTCGGGGAAGATATCGTGCCCTACGAGCGCTACCTCACCCCCGGCGGCCTGGCGCTGCGGCGGATGCGCCCCGGCTCCACCGACATGGCAGTGACCAAGCCCATTCGCACCGACGAGGACATTCCGCTATTTGTCAAGTTGGGCCAGCCCCAGGACATGCCTTCCGGCGAGCTGGAAATCCAGCGGCGGGCTCAGCAGGGGGTGCCCAAGGTACGCCAAGAGATCCCCATCTTCAAGCTCACCAGCCTGGCCAACAAAGCGGAAGTGAACAACCTCATCCGCGCCGCCTATCGGCAGGTCTTCGAGCGGGATATGGACATCTACAACATCAGTGCCGAGCTCAGCTCCGCCGAGTCCAAGCTGCGCAACGGCGAGATCACCGTCAAGGAGTTCATCGAGGCGCTGGGGTGTTCAGAGCTGTACCGCTCCGAGTTCTATGCCCCCTATCCCAATACCAAGGTGATCGAGCTGGGCACCAAGCACTTTCTGGGCCGTGCGCCCCTCAATCAGCAGGAGATCCGCAAGTACAACCAGATCTTGGCCACCCAGGGGGTGAAAGCCTTTGTGCGCGCTTTGCTGAACACCCAGGAATATCGGGATCTCTTCGGCGAGGACACGGTGCCCTATCGCCGCTTCCCCACCTTGCCGGCGGCCAACTTCCCCAACACGCAGGAGCTGTACGGTCGCCTTACCAAGCAAAACCGCGAGCTGGTGGTGCCCAGCTTCAGCCCTGTGGGCAATGACCGCAGCTAGATATGGAGCTCTCAACCCCTTCTCCCCTTGCGGGAGAAGGGAAAGACAAATTAGCTCCACAAAGGCAGAGGAGACTGGGCTTCATAGCCCAGATGCCGTAGCGCAGCAGGGGTAACCACTCGACCCCGGGGCGTGCGCTGCAGGTAGCCGATCTGCAGCAGATAAGGCTCATACACTTCTTCAATGGTTTGGGGATCCTCACCCGTCACCGCGGCCATCGTCTCCAAGCCCACTGGCCCTCCACCGAACTGCTCCACCAGCACCGTCAGCAGCTTGCGATCGATCCAATCCAAACCCATGGGATCCACCTGGAACAGCTCCAGAGCGGCTGCTGCCACTTCTTGGCTAATGTGGCCATCCCCTCGCACCTGGGCGTAATCTCGCACCCGCTTGAACAGGCGGTTGGCAATGCGGGGTGTGCCCCGAGAACGGCGGGCGATCTCTGCAGCCCCTTCTGGATCGGTGGAGACATTCAAGAGGCGAGCCGTGCGCAGCACGATCTGCACCAGCTCGTGAGGCTCGTAAAAGCGCAGCCGTTGCACATGGCCAAAGCGATCCCGAAGCGGAGAAGTGAGGGCACCAATGCGGGTTGTGGCCCCAATGAGGGTAAAGCGTTCCAAGGGCAGAGAGGTGATGCGGGCAGAGCGACCTTTGCCAATGGTGATATCAAGACGAAAATCCTCCATCGCCGGATAGAGCAATTCTTCTGTAACCTTGGGCAGGCGGTGGATCTCGTCAATAAACAACACATCCCCCCGCTTCAAGCGCACCAAATACCCGGCAATGTCGCGGGGGCTCTCCAAAGCCGGCGCGGTGGTCATGTAGAACTGGGATCCCATTTCTGCCGCCAGCACTGCCGCCACCGTGGTTTTGCCTAAGCCGGGCGGGCCGTAGAACAGCAGGTGATCCAAGGGCTCTTGGCGAGCGCGGGCCGCTGCAATGGCAATGGAAAGCACTTCCTTAAGTTCCGTCTGGCCGATGTATTCCGCCAGAGTGCGCGGGCGAAGCGATTCTTCCTGGGCTTCACCGAGGTGGGCTTGCGGCTGCAACAGGGCAGAGGGATCCGCTTCCCTTTCCCCGGCAAGGCTCAACTCCTCGCTTTCTTTTCTCCAGGCTGAAGACTTTTGCTGCCGCCGCTTGGGGCTCTCAGCGTTCTGGCCTGCATCTCGAGAAGAAATAATTGCCATGTTCCTAAGTCACAGAGGCAATGGCCCCAATTTAACCCCAGAAAAGCTCCAGGCAAGATTGCTGCAGAAAAAAAGAAAAAGACCCCCCGGCATTGGCCAGGGGATCGGCTGCTTTTGTCAAGCCGTCAGGTCAGACCATCAGCCACGCACCGCAGGCGCCACTTCCACCGCCGCCAAGTCCAGCGGGAAATTGTGCGCATTCCGCTCGTGCATCACTTCCATCCCCAGGTTGGCACGGTTCAACACGTCTGCCCAGGTCCCCACCACTCGACCGTTACTGTCCACAATCGATTGGTTGAAGTTGAACCCGTTCAGGTTGAACGCCATAATGCTGATCCCCAGCGCCGTAAACCAGATCCCCACCACCGGCCACGCCGCCAGGAAAAAGTGCAGGCTCCGGCTGTTGTTGAACGACGCATACTGGAAAATCAACCGGCCAAAATACCCGTGCGCCGCCACAATGTTGTAGGTCTCTTCCTCTTGCCCAAACTTGTACCCCAGGTTCTGGGACTCCTCTTCCGAGGTCTCCCGAATCAGGGTGGAGGTCACCAGCGACCCGTGCATGGCGCTAAACAACGCCCCACCAAACACGCCGGCCACCCCCAACTGGTGGAACGGGTGCATCAGGATGTTGTGCTCCGCTTGAAACACCAGCATGAAGTTGAAGGTGCCCGAAATCCCCAAGGGCATCCCGTCCGAAAACGACCCCTGCCCAATCGGGTAAATCAAAAACACTGCTGTGGCCGCTGCCACCGGCGCCGAGTAGGCCACCGCAATCCAGGGACGCATCCCCAGCCGGTAGCTCAGCTCCCACTCCCGGCCCATGTAGCAGAACACCCCAATCAAAAAGTGCAGCACAATCAGTTGGTAGGGGCCGCCGTTGTACAGCCACTCATCCAGTGAGGCGGCTTCCCAAATCGGGTAAAAGTGCAGGCCAATGGCTGCTGAAGAGGGCACCACAGCCCCAGAAATGATGTTGTTCCCGTACAGCAAAGAACCAGAAACAGGCTCGCGAATCCCGTCGATGTCCACCGGCGGAGCCCCAATGAAGGCGATGATAAAGCAGGTGGTGGCAGTCAGCAGGGTGGGAATCATCAGCACCCCAAACCAGCCAATGTAAAGGCGGTTATCGGTGGAGGTGACCCACTCGCAGAACTGCTCCCACACGTTGCTGGTTGAGCGACGTTGGATAACAGTAGTCATGAGAACAAACTTCCCTGAGGAAGTGCGAAGATTGACACCCTAACCTTAAAACATCCGTTAAGTTTCGTCAACCACCCAATACAACCCGAAAGAGGGAGAAAGATCGTGTCCGCCCCTCGGTGGATGTTAGGGATCCACACCACCACACCCGTTTTGGGCCTGGCCCTGCTGCCGTTGGAGCCGGGGCTGGGAGAACCCCGCAGCCAGAGCTGGTGGCTGGATCGGGAGATGGCAGCGCAGTTGCACCCCTGCTTGAGAGACTTCTTGGCCCGTCAGGCTTGGTCACAGGTAGCCGGGATCGCTGTGGCTTTGGGGCCGGGCAGCTTTACGGGCAGCCGTTTGGGGGTGAGTGTAGCCCGCCTGCTGGGCCAGCAACTGCGCATCCCCGTGTTCGGCTACTCGGCTTTGGCCGTCCTAGCCCGCCATGTGTGGATCTGGCAGGGATCCCCGGCACAGCCCTTGACGGTGGCGGTGCAGATGGACGCCAAACGAGAAGAGTGGTATGGCGGCGTGTATCGGGTGACAGAAGAGGGTGTCGCTGCAGAAGTGGCCGATCGGCTCTGGGAGGAAGAGGCTTGGCAGGCAACTCTCCGACAGTGGCCGCAAGCTCTATCCGTGAATGCCGCCGATTTTGTGGATCCTGCACCTGTGGTGGCGTTGGCAGAATTGGCCCGCGCCGATTTTCGGGCTGGGTTGCGCCCTCAGTGGCAGGAGGTGTTGCCCCTTTACGGTCGCCAGCCCCCGATCGATCTCCGAGGACTGAATCCGACTCCGTCTCCCTAGCGCGAACGGAGTGTCCCATCGTCACGGTAAGATTGGGAAGTCTAAGCAACGGATCCCTCTGCTGACATGATCTCAAGCAACGATTTGCGCCCTGGCGTCTCTGTGGAAATTGACGGAGCTCCCTATAAAGTGATCGAGTTCCTGCATGTGAAGCCCGGCAAGGGAGCAGCCTTTGTGCGCACCAAGCTCAAAAACATGCAGACTGGCAACGTTGTGGAGAAGACTTTCCGCGCCGGTGAAACCCTGCCCGCAGCCACCATCGAAAAAGTCGAGATGCAGTATCTCTACGCGGAAGGGGACAACTTGGTGTTTATGGACATGGAGACCTATGAGCAGGCTCCAATTACCGCCGCCCAAATTGGCTCCGCCGTGAAATATCTGAAAGAAAACATGCAAGTGTCAATCCTGCGCTGGAATGGGCAGGTGATCGATGTGGAATTGCCCAACACGGTCGTTCTAGAAGTGGTGGAAACAGATCCAGGGGTGAAGGGAGATACCGCAACCGGGGGAACCAAGCCGGCCAAGCTGGAGACCGGTGCCGAGATCCAGGTGCCTTTGTTCATCAAGGTGGGGGAACGGATTCGGGTCGATACCCGCACCGACACCTATCTGGGCCGGGAGTAAGTTCTCCTTCTCCTTATCCGGTTATGGATTTCCGTTGTGGACAGGTGATGCATCAGGAGTGAACTTTCCCTTGGATGTCGTCAATTGGCAGGAAATTCGGCTTCTTCTGGCCGCTCTGCAAGAGAGCGATGTTACCGAGCTAACTCTGGAGTTCAAAGATTTTCGCCTCACCTTGCGCAAAGGGATCCCGGCTGAGCTCTCCTCCACCCCCGCCAGTCCGGTTATTGTCTCCTCTGCGCCTCCTCCTGCTCCTGTAGAAGCGCCCCCTCCTCCCACTGCTCCCAAATCCACCCCCAGCCATTGGATAGACGTGACGGCGCCGATGGTGGGCACCTTCTACAGTGCCCCGGCTCCAGGTGAACCTGACTTTGTGCGGGTCGGCCAACGGGTGAACAAGGGCCAAACCCTGTGCATCATCGAAGCCATGAAGCTGATGAACGAAATCGAGGCTGAAACGGCAGGTGTGGTGACCGAGATTTTGGTGAGCAATGGGCAATCGGTGGAGTTTGGGCAGGTGTTGATGCGGTTGGATCCCACGGGTTAGTGGGCAAGGGAGAAGCCGGATTTTGGCGACCCAATTTCCTTTGCCTTGCCGGTGCAGCGCTCCCGAGAGGGGCCAGGTGAGCTTGACTTCTCTCTCAAGCAGGAAGAAAGTGAGTTGGCTTTAGAGCCAACATTGATGTCTGTCAGTTATGTCCACAATTATGGCCATTCCGATTATGGCCTATGGCCATTCCGATTATGGCCATTTCAATTCATCAATTCAAATCATCAATTCAAACTAGGACACTGCGCCCACGCCTAAAACGTCGGTCGCGTTGTCGCGTCAGCGTTGCGGAGCCATAATGCCCCCGGCCAAAGGCTTTTCTCAACAGCCCAGGCATCTCACCCTAACCTGAAACGACCACAATGCCAATACGGCAATGTGGCGTTGTCATCTCTTTATGCTCTATCCTGAGGGGCGATAAGCTAAAGTACAGCAACAACACAGTCCTAAACTGGGAACTTTATTGATGCCTCCGCGCTCCTCTTCCTCCCAGAGTGGATCTACCCCATTCCCCTTTCTGGAGGGGCGGGGTGCTGCTGCCGACGGGGCTGAGTCGAGCTTACCGCTGGGACAGCGTTTGCTGCGGGCGGGTCTGATCTCCCAATCCCAGTTGGCTCAGGCTCTGCGAGAGCAACAGCAAAACCACCTCAAGTTGGGAGAAGTGTGTCTCGAGCGCGGCTGGCTCACTCTGGCTGATCTCTACCGCTTCCTGCCCAGCCAGTCCCTTTCTCTAGGAGAGATTTTGGTGGCGCTGGGCCATTTGGATTTCGAGCAATTGCGGGTTGCTCTGGCTCAACAGCGTCGCTATGGGCGGAAATTGGGGGAAATCCTCACCTGGAAAGGTTGGGTACAGCCTGCCATTTTGGATCGCGCCTTGGATGTCCAGGTGCAACTGCAGCGGATGGCTTCCCCCAATGCGTGGGAGGCGCTGCAGCCTTTTTTGGCCAGGGATCCCAAACCCGAGGTTCAGCTTACCCCCCAAAGAGCGGCAACTCCTGGCCGAGAAGCTCTGGCCCAGGATTTGGCTGTACCCGAAGAGGCCAAGATCCCTTGCGAGGGAACAATTCAGCCATCGAGTCTCGAATCCGCAGTTGGGGGAGATTCCATCCCTGGAACATTAGCCGCGGCAGCCTCGGATCCCTTTGCCGATGAGCCTCAACCGGCCACCTTGGCTGACTACCGCAAGCAAGTGGAAGCCTTGCGGCTACAAATCGAGCTCCAGGAACAGGAATGGGATCGGATCCTGGCCAGCATGAACCAGCAGATTGCCGATTTTCAAAGCCAGTATCAGCAGCGCATTCAAAAACTGGAAGCCACCATTCGTCTCCAGCAGGCGGAGCTCCAGCACCAGGCTACGCTGCAGCAGGATTTGCGGGTTTGGCGGGAACAACTGCAACGTCTAGAAACGGAGCTGGCTCTTGCCCGCGCTGCTGAGCAAAGGGCGCAGCGGCAGTTGCAAACCCAGCGAGATTGCTATCAGTCGGAACTGGAGCAGTTGCAAGAGCAAATCCAGATTCTGCAGAAACGCCAGTTGGACTCGGTGCCCAGCAGCGTTGTGGCTGACCTACGCGCCCAATTGGAGGCAGCGCTTCATCAAATCCAGCAGCTCCGATCGGAGCGGGATCAGTTGCAGGCCCAACTTGCCCAGCAAGCTGCAGAGTCAGAGGCTGCCCCATCCCGGCATCTGGATTCCTTCTGGCCAGAGCAGGTTGCCGCTTTAGAGCAACAGATTTTGGAGCTGAGGGCCTCTTTGCAGATGTGGCAAGAGCGCTACGCCCAGCTACAGCAAGAGCACGAGGCCCAAATGGCGCGGCTTTCCGGCTATGTTCCCCCAGAGCAGGTGGAAAGCTTACAGGCGCAGCTACAACAACTGCAAGCGGAAATAGCACAGCTGATGGCAGCCAACCGTGACTACGAAGCGCACCTTGCTCAACTGGAGGAGCAACTGCAGCAGAGCCAAGCCCTGATCCACCAGCTCAGGGCAGAACGGGCCGAGGCCGACCAGCGCATTGTCCAACTGGAGGGATCCCTGCAAGCCCGCCAAGAAGCCTTGGAGCAAGCTCAACAACAACTGAAAACGATGGGATCCCGCCTCAGCGCCCTTCAACAGCAGCAGGCCAACTTGACGGTGGAACTGCGAGATGCGCGAGAGCTGCTAGCGGCCTACCGACAGAGCTTGGAGACTTTACAGGAGAACCTCAAGATTGAGCAGAATCGCAACCGTCTGCTGCAGGTGAGTTACGAACAGCAAAAGCTGATCGCCGAAGCAGCCCAAGCCCAGTTGAGAGCAGCCAACTTCTCTGGTTCAACCGCCAAAGATGAGCCAGCACGTTCGCGTGAGCGAAACACAGTCCTTACGAGGAGACTGGAGGAACCTGCGACCGATGCCGGGGAGCTTCCCGCCAATCCTGAGGACACGCCGACGGATCCTTTGCTGGCGGAACTCACCCCCTGGGCCAGGCATCTGTTCCAAAACTTGCAGGCAGCGGGCTTGCTGGATCGGCCCCAGATCCAAGACATCCTCAGCCGCTGGCAACAGTCGGGGGGCAAGCTGACCGCGGTCATTGGCGAGTGTACCGGCCTGAAGGCAACCACGATCAAGTTCTTTGCGGATGGGGGGTATTCTGCCCGTTTGTCGGGGTGCCGCACGGTGGGAGAGTTCCTCAAGGCTGCCGACTTGTTGGCTGCTGAAGTGCTGGAGTCCTTGCCGCCGATGGATGAATCTTCGCCCCACTGGGGGGATCCCTTGGTGGAGCGGGGGTTATTGCGACCGGAGACGCTGCAGTATTTTCGCAAACATTTCCTGCCAGCTTCTGCCAGCGGATGCTGAGATATGCCAGAACTCCGTCCGAGCGCCGAGACCGTCAAGCGGATGAAGGTCTTGCCTCCACAGCACATTGTCGGGCAGGAGATGGCGGCACGACTGCTTGTGGCGGCCCTGGAGAAGGGGCGGGTGACTTCCAGCTACTGCTTCTTGGGCCCCCAAGGGGTGGGGCGGAAGCTGATGGCCCGTTGGTTTGCCCAGGCCCTCTTGTGCGAATCCAGCTCCGGGATCCCTTGCGGCAAGTGCTCCCACTGCCGTTGGCTGCTGGCGGGCAACCATCCCAATCTCCACTGGGTCAGCCCCACCTACCTGCACCAAGGCCGCCTAATTGCGGCAGACTCCCCGGAGGCGCAAACCTTGCAACGGCGCTCGCCGCCCCAAATTCGCCTGGAGCAGGTGCAGGGGGTATCCCGCTTCTGTGCCCGCAAGCCGATTCGAGCCCAGCGAAAGGGCTCCGCCCCGCTAAAGGACTCCGTCCCGCTTACGCGATCGGGAGCGGTGGTGGTGCTGGAGGGAGCCGAAACCTTGGCGGAAAGCGCTGCCAATGCTTTGTTGAAAACCCTGGAGGAGCCAGGCCCAGCCCATATTATACTCATCGCCCCCCAGGCGGCCTCGCTGTTGCCGACGCTGTTGTCCCGCTGCCAGATGGTGCCTTTTCGCCGCCTCAGCCCAGAAGAGGTCGACCGGGTGTTGAGCGGGCTGGGTTGCCCAGATCTGGCAGGGATCCCTCGATCCGAGCTGATTGCCTTGGCCCAGGGCAGCCCCGGCTTGGCACTGCTGGCCCACCAGCACCTACGGCAGATCCCGCCGTCGCTCCTTGAGGAACTCAAACGTTGGCCCTGGCACTCTTCTCTCCAGCAGGCGTTGGAATTGGGCAGGGCGGTGGCCGGTTTGGAGCTGCCGACCCAACTGTGGCTGATCGATTATTTGCAGCAGCATTTCTGGGCGCAGGGATCCCGTCAGCCGTTTGCGCCAGGGGTGCAGAGCGCCATCCGGCAGTTGGAACGCATTCGCCAACACCTGTTGCAACTGGTGCAGCCCCGTCTCTGTTGGGAGGTCAACCTTGCCAGCATTAGCCCGGGTGGGTGATGTGGTAGCTGCCGTCGGCTTGTACCCAGGCGATCTCCGGGATCCGACATTGGCGGGCATAGGCTTCGATCTCTTCAGGGGCCCGATCCAGCAATTCCAGCTCCACCGCCTCCGATTCTCGCCAGCGGGCGGCCAAGGCCAGCGCCGCCGGGATCCCTGCCGGCACCAGGGGCACCACCAACCGTTTGCAGCCCATCTCCTCGGTTTGGGGATCGGGGGGCAAGAGCCGCAGCAGCGTATCCGGCAGAAGGGTAAAGCCAATCCCCGGCTGCGAGGATTCCGTGCCGCCGCCAGCGCGACTGGCCTGCTGAGGGCTGTAGAGGGCGTACAGCCGGTCGTAGCGCCCCCCCAGAGCAATGACCTCCCCGCTCGCCACCGCCTGAAAAACGATACCGGTGTAGTAGGCCAGGGTTTGCAACAAGCTCAGATCCAGCACCACCCGCACCCCATGTTCCTCCAGCACCTGGCAGAGCTGCCGCAGATCCCGCAGCCGCTCAGGCGGCACAGGCAACTGAGCCAGGTCAGAAAGAACTGAGCCGGGCTGGCCCCGCAGCCCCAGAATCTGCAAGCCAATCTGGCGGGCGGCTTCCGGCAGAGGGGCCGATTCCAGGTAAACGTAGTCGAGCTGGGCAATGGCACGGCGCACTGCCGCTTGAGCCGTGGGGGCAACGGCGCTGAGCAAACTCTCGGTGAGGCTGACATCTCCCAGCAGCAGCGTCCAGGCGGCCTCCGTCCCGTTTACACAAGAAGAGATGCCGATCGAGCGAATGCAATCGGCCAGCAGCAGCAGAATCTCGGCATCTGCCAGCCATCCCCCTGCCCCGATCAGCTCCACTCCGGACTGAAAAAACTCCTGGCTACTGTAGGATCCCTCCTCCCGGCGGCTGTTGCGAAAAACGCTGCCGTGGTAGTAGAGCCGCAACGGCAAGGGCCCACCGGCCAGACGGGTGGCTGCCGCCCGCACAATGGAAGCGGTCAACTCGGGGCGCAGCCCCAGCATCGTCCCTTCGCCATCCCGCAATTGCAGCACCGACTCGGCACGGATGGATCCCCCCGCCAGCAGCGTTTCCAGCCGCTCCAGGGTGGGAGTGATGATGCGCTGGTAGCCGTAGCGTCGGAAAACCTGGGTAAGCTGAGCCTCCAGCTTCTCCCGCCGTTGTACCTCCCGCGGCAGGAGATCCCGGGCACCGCTGGGGGGGCGCAGGCTGCTGGAGACGGTAGAACTGGCTTCAGGGCGCTCCGCACCGCTGACGCGAGAGTGCTCCGCACCGCTAACGCGATTGTACACAGGGCAACTCCGACAGGCTGTCCTGCCGCATCCTACCACTTGGAAGGGAGATCGACCGGGATCTTTGGGCTTCCCTCTAGTCCTCGATTTACCGGGCTATCGGTTAGCTTGCAGCACAATGCTCAACCTCGCTGACGAACCTTCCGACAGACGTTGTTGGTCTGGGCGATAGCAGCTTGACGTGGATTGGCCAAACCGGTGAGCTGGCTGGCACATTTTTTGTAGGCATTTCGCCTAGGCTAAAGTTTGCTCCACCTTCAGCCTGTGTGCTCTTTCAGAGCGAGGAGCAACTACCTGCAGCTTGCGGGGAAGTCGCGCCTGTGGAGATCCCTTTGGCGGGGTGGTAGAGGTGAGCTCTACCACTGGCCATGGGTCGTGGAAGCAAAAAGAAAGCATCAACCTGCGCGAAAGTCCGCTTTTGCTCGGTGTTGTATAAGTCTTTCAGAGCGGAAACTCAGGCCACTCCCGGATGGGATCCGTGGAGCGTACTCGGTGCATTCCTGCTTCCGCAAAGCGGGCGAAAGCGGCCTCCGCCTGTTCGCTGAAATCCACAACGCCGGGGATCACCACCGCCGAGGTGCAGTCCTCCAGAAGATAAACTTTCTTGGCCAAGCTGGGATCCGTGGCTTGGATTTCCTGCAGCAGGTCACTCACCGTCCAGGCCACGCAATGGCTTTTGGCTTGGCCAGCCACGATCAGCGCATCAAACTGCAGCAGGTGGCGGATAAGAGGCTCATTTTTCTCGTCGATGGGATCCCCTTCCGGCCCGGTCAAGACCTCCGGGCTGAGTACGGAATAATTCTCCGTCAAGGGGTTGGCTCCCTTGAGCTGCAGGCTGGGCTGGCTAAGGCGGGCCATGCCGTGAAAGAAAATCGCCTCCTCCACCGCCGGCACCAAGGCATGGCCGATCCCCCCCAGCATGGAGTGGTAGGGCCAGACGATGAGGGGATATTTCCCCCCCTGCTCCAATTGCTCGGCGTAATGCAGAGCGTAGACCTGCAACCGGGTTAGATCCCCTTGGGTCAGGCTGGCGGCTACAGCCGGGTTCACCCGCCACCGCCCGCAGCGGATATCGGCTGCCGAAATGGCCGTGGCCGGCTCAGGATGGGATCCCTGTGCGTCCACCCAAAAGACGGGGTGGAAGATCTGCATGGCCGTGTGGGTGTCGAGGGTGGCAACAATCTGGGTGATGCAGGCCAAATTGCGGTAGATGAACTGACAAAGCCGGCGATTATCTTCCACCGCTCCCAACCCGCTGGAACCGGCCACAAACAGCTCAAAGCCGGGAATGCAAAAGGTGTTCTGCACATCAATGAGCAACAAGCCCACCCGCACCTGATCGGCCTCCGCCGGCGGGATCCCTTGCTCCTTGGCCCAGCGCTCGGCTTCTGCTGCCCGCTGTTGGTAGGGCACGCGCCAAATCTCCCCCACCCGCTCCGGATCAAAGTGGGGGGGAAGGCCCGCTGGAGCCGCAACCGTTAGCTCCTGTAGAGTGGCATTCATGGCGTTCTCCCGGTGGGGGCTGGATTGACCAGGCTTGCACAAGCTTGATCTAAGGTTAAAGGAAGTCGGGCTGGTACTTATGGTTGGTTTCACTATAAGTTGGGGAAGAGGTTTTGTCCAGATGGCCGCCTGTGTTCTCGGCTAAGTTTGGATTTGGCGTCTTGTTGAGACCGATTTTTCGAGCTTTTCGGGGGTTGCGGTGCTTCTGGTGGATCCCGGACAGGCAGGCTTACTTATGGTAAGTTTCACTATAACCTTGGCGACAGCTCTCTGCTCGATCCCATCGCTCCCCATCGGCTTCTGCCTTGAGGTTTTTTCATGTTGAGCCCTGATTTCTCGTCGTTGCAGCCCCAAGACTATGGCTTGCTAACCGATCTGTACCAGTTCACCATGGCCGCTTGCTATGTGGGGGAAGGGCTAGAGGCTCAGCCCGCTGCCTTTGAGCTGTTCGTGCGGCGGCTGCCCACCGACTATGGCTATCTGATTGCCATGGGGCTCACCCAGGCGGTGGAATACCTGCAGCAGCTCAGCTTCGCCCCCGAGGCTTTGCGAGCACTGCGGGAAACGGGCATTTTCGCCGATGCGCCGGAGCGCTTTTGGGATCTGCTGGCCCGCTGCCGGTTTGAGGGGGATATGTGGGCGGTGCCGGAAGGAACGGCCATTTTCGCCAACCAGCCCCTATTGCGGGTGGAAGCCCCCCTCTGGCAAGCCCAACTGGTGGAGACCTATCTGCTGTCCACCTTTAACTACCAGACCCTGATTGCCACCAAGGCGGCCCGTATGCGCGATGCAGCAGGGGATGAGGCCATCTTGCTGGAGTTCGGCACCCGGCGAGCTTTTGGGCCCCAGGCGGGGCTATGGGCAGCCCGGGCGGCTCTGGCGGCAGGGTTCAATGCCACCTCCAATGTTTTGGCAGCCCTGAAATTGGGGCGCAAGCCGGCAGGAACCATGGCCCATTCCCTGGTGATGGCCATTGCCGCTCTTTCGGGAGATGAGACCCGCGCTTTTCAGTCCTTTCGGCGCTACTTTCCCCAGGCTGCGCTGCTGATCGATACCTACGACCCCATCCAAGGGGCGCGCACGGCAGCCCAGCTTTTTGCAGCCGGAAGCCCGGATCAACTGGGATCCCGCGGGGAAATCGGCGGGGTGCGCATCGACTCAGGAGATTTGGAAGATCTCTCTCGCCGGGTGAAACAGATTTTGCCTCAAGGAGCCCCGGTGTTCGTCAGTGGGGATTTGGATGAATACGAGATCGAGCGCCTGCATCGCTCCCAGGCCCCCATCAGCGGCTATGGAGTGGGCACCCGCCTGGTGACCGGAGAAGGCGTGAACGGGGTGTACAAATTGGTGGAAATCAACGGGATCCCGGTGGCCAAAGCTTCCTTTGCCAAAGCCACCCTTCCCGGTCGCAAGCAGATCTTTCGCGGCCCCGAGGGAGACTTGCTGGGCCATGCCGACGAGCCCCCGCCCCCCGGCTACGAACCGCTGTTGCGCAAAGTCATGGAAAAAGGGCTGCTGCTGGATCCCTTGCCGGATTTGGAAGCCATTGCCCGCACCAGCCGCGCTTCTGTGCTGCGCCTGCCTCAGGGGGTGCGACAACTGCGCCAGCCGGATCCCTGGCCCATGGCCCTGACTGCAACTTTGCAGCGGTTGAAAGACCACACCCTCGGTCAGGACTGTGCCTCGGCGGGCACTGCCTGAGGAGCGGATTCTAATCCAAGCAACATTGAACCATGCTGAACATAGTATTCAGCATGGCGCGATATGTAACTCCCAAAGAAGTTGCTCGTCGGCAGTACGAACACCTTCAGGACGAGCAAGGCGATATGACCTCGATAGCTACATCAAGTTACCCGGAAAGCAGAAGCACATTGTTCTCTACGCCAGAGTTATCAGCCGAGCGCAAAAACCCGACTTGGAGCGACAGATTGCTCGATTGGTTAGCCTCCATTCTGGAGCCGAAGGGGTCGGAGACATTGGCGGCGGTCTCCACTTCCAAAGACCACGGTTCCTTGCCCTACTGGAACGAATCGGTGCAGGAGATGTCGGCACACTTGTGGTCGCCCATAAAGACCGCCTCTGCCGCTTTGGATTTGAGCTTGTTGCCTGGTACTGCCGTCAACACGGGTTCGAGAAAGAGCTCCGCTCCGCTGACGCAAACGTGGTTCTCGATCACCGAGACCACTCTCCCCAACAAGAATGGGTTGAGGATATTCTTGCCATTTTGCACGGCTTCAGTCGTCGGCTCAGCGGACTCAGGAAGTACCGAACTGCAATCCAGGAAGATCAGGATTTATCCCGAACCCGCTCTGGCTAAGGTGTGGAAGCATTGGCAAGCAGCGTGTCGGTATTGCTACAACCAAGCGATTGCCCATCAGCGCCAGCACGGTGCCCCCAAAGCGGCCAGAAAGCTGCGGGACATCATCCTGCACTCCGACCTGCCCCGGTGGGTGAAGGAGGCTCCCTGCCACATCAAGCAGAACGCGGTCATCGAGGCAAGGACGCGAAGTTTCGCAGTGTGCGGGACAGGTCGCATACGCTGCAATTCAACGTCGGCAACTTTCGCAATGGGACGTGGTATCCGAAACTCACCCGAGGCTTGGCGTTTCGTGCATCCGAGGAGATGCCCAGAGAATGGGCACATGGAACTGAGCTGATGCGGGTGAAAGACAGGTGGTATGCCATCTTCCCTGAACCTGTGAACGAGCAGTGCTCGTTGGCAACGGGAATCATAGCGCTTGACCCTGGGGTGAGAACTTTCCTCACCGGGTTTGATGGGGAAGGTTTTGTGGATATCGCCAAAGGCGACTTTGGCCGGATAACACGGCTGTGCCACTACCTGGATGAGTTGCAATCGAGGCTGAGCCAAGCACCGAGGCAAAAGCGTAGGCGAATGCGGCAAGCAGCGTTTCGCTTGCGTCAAAAAATCAGGAACTTAGGTCGTGTTGATCTTATGTTAAGATAGAGAGAATAATTTATGGTGGAAAGAGGATGAAGTTGGTTTTTTAGATGAAAACAAACGGCAGAAGATATTGGCTTTTTTACAGACAGAAGAGAGAGTTAACATTGGGAAAGAAGCAAACTGTAAACAGTTTATT